>PXYQ01000053.1 GCA_003023645.1 Candidatus Arcticimaribacter sp.
GTATGTGTTTAATTAAACTCTCCATATGAAGAAGGAAATTGAGAACCGTGCAGATGTTTTTTTTTTAGTTGATACATTTTACACAAAAATTAGAGCAGACGAACTTCTTGGGCCAATTTTTAATGAAGCAATAGACGACTGGCCAGAGCATTTGGAACGACTAACTGATTTTTGGGAAACGAATTTATTCTTCGTGAATAAATTTAAAGGAAACCCAGTTCGAAAACACCAAGAGGTTGATGCAAAGAACAAGCAAACGATTAATGCCCTACATTTTGGAGTTTGGTTAAATTACTGGATGGAAACTCTTGAAACCCATTTTACAGGGGAACGAGCTACCTTAGCAAAGAATCGTGCTCGAAATATGGGAACACATTTGTTTCTTAAAATCTTCGAGGCAAGATCGACCTAATATCTTTTTGTTTTTATACTAGATTTATTCTCTTTTGAAAGTACTATTTGAATTGCATCAAGTATCTTTGTACCGAATTTGAGAATGACTTTTATGAAAGAAAAATTCCTTACCTATTTAGCTTCTAATCGTTTAATGAGTGTGCTCTTTATCGCTTTCCCAACTGCCATGGGAATTGGTACTTTTTTAGAGAGTTGGTATTCTACCGATGCCGCAAAAATTTGGATTTACAATGCGTGGTGGTTCGAATTGATCATGGTTTTATTTGTGTTCAGTTTTATTGGTAACATGATCAAATACAAGCTTTTCAGAAAAGAAAAATGGGCAGTATTATCCATCCACCTTTCTTTTGTATTGATTTTAGTTGGAGCTTTCATTACCCGTTATATCGGTTATGAAGGGGTCATGCCCATTCAAGAAGGAGAATCTACCAACATCTTTTTATCAGAAAAAACGTATTTAGAAGTTTTAGTCGATGGCGAGTTTGATGGTCAAGCATTACGCAAACCGATTACCGAACAACTTCTTTTGTCGGAACATGTAAATCACGATTTTGTAATTAAAGACGATTTCAAAGGGCAAGATTTTTCTGTTCACTTTATAGATTATTTAGAAAATGCAACCGAAGGATTGGTTTTAGATCCCGATGGAGATCGCTATTTGAAAATTGTAGAGGCAAGTGATGGTAATCGTCACGATCACTATTTGAAAGAAGGGGAAGTAGTAAATATTCACAATCTTTTATTCACATTAAATAAGCCCATCGATGGTGCTACAAACATTCAGGTCATCGACGGTGAATATTTTGTTAGTAGCCCATTTGAAGGTACTTTTATGCGGATGGCCGATCAGTTTAAAGGCAACTTAATAAAAGACAGCATACAACCCTTGCAATTACGTTCTCTATACGCCTTACCTAATTTCCAGTTTGTGATTCCTGAGCCAGTATTACGCGGAACGTTTGACATTGTTAAAGCAGACGAAGAATTAGCGGGTAACCAAGACGCTTTGCGTTTGGAAATTAAATCAGGAGATCAAACAGAATTAATTACCGTTCTAGGGGGAAAGGGCGTTACCAACGACCCTAAGAAAGTTGAGGTTGGAGGTTTAGAGTTTTATGTTAAATACGGCTCTAAAGCCTATGAACTTCCTTTTAATATTCGATTGAAAGATTTTGTTGCAGAACGCTATCCCGGTACAGAGAAAAGTTATTCTTCTTTTAAAAGTAAAATTGTAGTGGAAGCAAAAGAATCATACGACTATGAAGTTTATATGAATCATGTGTTGGATCAAGGAGGTTATCGCTTCTTCCAATCCTCTTTCACACCTGATGAAAAAGGAACTGTACTTTCTGTAAACCATGATTTTTGGGGTACTTGGGTTACTTATATCGGATACTTTATGTTATATGCGAGTATGATGGGCATTTTCTTTATCGGAAAAACGCGTTTCAAGAATTTGGCAAAATCCTTAGATAAAATTAAGGCCCAAAAAAGTAAGTTAACATTACTACTATTATTATTGAGCTTTTCTATGGGATGGTCACAAAGTATCGATCACCCAAGAACACAAGTTGATTTTGATTCGCTTGTAGTTGCAGATGCTTTTTCAAAAGAACAAGCTGCAAAGTTCGGGTCTTTGGTTATCCAAGATTTGGGTGGACGTATGAAACCTGCGAATACTTTTTCATCGGAATTATTGAGAAAAGTGAGTAAGTCGGATACGTATAAAGGATTGGATTCAAATCAAGTATTGTTGTCTATTCTCAATGCTCCAGTAGTATGGTATAATATCCCCATCATCTATCTAAAACGTGGTAACGACTCTATACGCGCCATAACAGGAGTAGAGGCTAAAGCTAAGTATGCTTCTCTTGGTTCCTTTTTTGATGCTACAGGGGTATATAAACTTTCTTCCCAATTAGAAAGTGCTTATCGAGCTGCAATTCCTAATCAGTTTCAGAAAGACTTTATTGAGGTTGATAAGCGCGTGAATTTGCTTTATTCTGCTTTAGAAGGAAAAGTACTTCGAATTTTTCCTATCCCAGAAGATGAAAATAATAAATGGGTTTCTTTTCCAGAAATCGAAGAAGCCAATTTTAAAGGAACAGATTCTCTTTATGTACGCAATGTTTTGCCGCTATATTTTCAATCGTTACGAGCTGGAAAAGTATCCAATGATTCTCAGCAAGCAACCGAACTATTAGAAAGTTTAACCGGTTTTCAAAAACGATATGGAGCTGAGGTTATGCCTTCTGAAGACCGAATTGCAACTGAGATACTTTATAATAAATACGATATATTCAAAAAACTCTTTAGCTGGTATCTTTATGTTGGATTGCTTTTCTTCATCATTCTGTTGGTTCAAATATTCAAAGACTCTAAAGCCATTCGAGTTAGCATTACCTTCTTCAAAGCTTCCATAGTTTTGTTGTTTTTGTTACATACCGCAGGACTAATTGCACGTTGGTATATTTCGGGACATGCGCCTTGGAGTGATGCCTATGAATCTATGATATACGTTGCCTGGGCAACCATGTTTTTTGGACTTGCATTTGGAAGAAAATCGAACCTTACCATGGCTGCAACTACCTTTGTTGCCGCAATGATTTTGATGATTGCACATTGGAATTGGATGGATCCTGCGATTGCAAACTTACAGCCAGTATTGGATAGTTATTGGCTGATGATTCATGTTGCCGTTATTGTTGGTAGTTATGGACCTTTCGCTTTGAGTATGATTATTGGTATCGTAGCCTTACTCCTCATTCTTTTGACAACAAAGAAGAACAAGGAACGCATGGCTTTGAATATAAAAGAATTGACCATCATCAACGAGCTTTCGCTTACCGTCGGATTGATCATGTTGACCATAGGGAATTTCTTAGGTGGTATGTGGGCCAACGAAAGTTGGGGTCGCTACTGGGGCTGGGACCCCAAAGAAACCTGGGCGCTAATCAGTATCATGATCTATTCCTTTGTGATCCATATGCGACTCATCCCAGCACTGAAAAGCCGTTGGATGTTTAACCTTTCTAGCGTTGTTGCTTTCGGGAGTATTATGATGACCTATTTTGGAGTTAATTTTTACTTATCCGGTTTGCATTCCTATGCTAGTGGAGATAAAATAATCACCCCAGACTTTGTATACTATGCATTGGTGTTTGTGGTTATTCTCGGTGGAGCATCCTACTGGAAGTTTAAGAAGATGTACCGATAGTTTAAATCATGGAAGCGAATCAGAAGAATCATTTCTTAGAATTACTATTCGCTACTTTATTGATCAGTACATCGGGAGTCTTAGGGAAATACATTGCCTTGGATCCTCCAGTTATTATCTGGTGCCGCGCTTTTTTGGCATTGGTAGTACTTTACTTTTATTGCCGTTATCAAAAATTGAATCTTAAGATTCTTTCTAGAAAAGACCTACCAACCTTACTCTTAAGTGGTGTTTTTATGGCAGCACATTGGATCACGTATTTTTATGCCTTAAAACTCTCCAATGTAGCTCTAGGAATCTTGTCTTTGTATACATTTCCGATCATAACTGCATTGTTGGAACCTTTGTTCGTTAAATCAAAACTAAGTCTAGTTCAGGTTTTTCTGGGCTTCCTTATTTTGGTAGGTGTTTATGTTTTGGTTCCTGAATTTGATTTAGAAAACGATCAGGTAAAAGGAATTTTGGTTGGTGTTTTTTCTGCGCTCCTATACGCTTTACGATCCCTACTTTTAAAACAGCATGTACAGCGGTATAATGGAACGGTAATCATGTTCCATCAAATGTTTTTAGTGAGTGTTTTGCTTGCACCATTTTTGTTTTATATGGATTTGGCACCGATTCCATCGCAGCTGCCTTACTTGATTTTATTGGCAATCATAACTACGGCAATAGGGCATACACTCTTTGTGAAGAGTTTGCGCTTTTTTGATGTAAGCACAGCCAGTATCATCAGTAGCTTACAACCTATTTTTGGCATTATTTTAGCATATCTTTTTTTGAGTGAAGTTCCAGCAACCAACGTTTATGTTGGAGGAACAATTATTCTTTTCTCCGTAATTGTCGAAAGTTTACGAACTAAAAATAAAAAACAACGATAAAATGAAAATAAGAACCCTGATTTTAAGCTTGCTGTTTGTCAATTTTATTTCTTGCGATAGCAAAGATATTGTAGCGAAAACCGATCTGAGCACATTAGATGAACAACAGCAATTATGGGAATCTAAAGGAATTGATTCTTATTCTTTTATCCAGCGTATTAGCTGTTTTTGTACCCAAGAATATACGCAGCCCAAAGAAGTGGTGGTTCAAAATGGGGTCATTGTTTCGGTTGCAGGAGTAACCTATGATGCTGACATCCACCAATCGATTTTAACGGTAGATGCACGTTTTGATTATATTCGAAAGAGTTTAGAAAGAGATCCGGAAGCATTTTCTGTAGAATATGATGCTACATCAGGATTCCCGACAAGCTTTTATTTCGATTTTAGTTTTATGATTGCAGACGAAGAAATCGGATACACGTTCACCGATTTTACACTACAAGGAACATAATAAAGTCGTTTTTACTTAAAAGCAGCGATAAACTCATCTTCATCTTTACCAGCAACTACAAGCTCTATTGCTTTGCTTACAATTGCCTCAGCATCTGTACTGAAACCAAGTCCAGTTACTAAACGTCTCAAAAGGCTTTTTTCTCCTTCATCAGCAATGTTGTCTGCATATACCATACGTGTTAGATCGTATAAGCGTTCAAGTCTGCTTTGTGTATTGGTAGGTGGGTTGATTTTATACTTATCAACGTTTTTAAGAATGTTCTGATACTCCTCTTCTTCTACTTCAAGGTTGATTGCTGTACGATTTAAGAAGGCTTGTTCTTCATCGGTTATGATTCCATCAGATAGCGCTACACGGACGATAGCAGCAAAATGATCACGGTTTCTGTTTTTAAAACCAGAAGAATAAATATCAGATATAGACATAGTATAAATTTTGATCAAATATAAAAAATAGCCCAAGGCTATCCTATTGGGAAATTACTTTTTTTATCGTAAAAGTCATTATGTGTTATTTGCTAGAACTTTGCTCAAAGCAATACTGAAAATGAGTCTTTAAGGTTCTGTTTGATAATCCTTTTTTCTTTTTCGACCATTTGTGAATATCGGACTGTAGCGTATTCAATAATGCTTTTATTTCTGGATGTAGTTTTTCTTCATCCATTAAACTCTTTATTTGACTAATGAAGTGGAGTTGAAGCGCCCGTTCGAAAGAGTCGGGTCGGACTCGGGATTCAAAAACATGGCTAAACAGCGTTTGCAGAAGTTCATCTACTGTCAATCCATTTCCGACAAGCGTCTGGCTTGTTGACAGCATTTTATTTAGCTTTTTTTCTGAAAGAAACCTGTTGAGAGCAGAACGTTGCAAGTTTTGAATGGTTATTAAACTCCCTTCGCTTTTAATGTTAGAAACCAATTGGGAATCCATCAACCAATTCGGTGTATTCCATAATTCTCGATTCAAAAAGCTTAGCGCCGCTATTTGAGTAGCTTTTGGAGTATTGACGTAGGTGGTAATTCCTTTTTGATTGGTGTTGTGCAAGGTTTCATTAACGCCTCCAACGATACTGTGCACATGATAAATATACCTTCGGTATACACTAACCATTTCACCATAAAGTTCTTCTAGATCATCATAATTATCTCCTTCAGCTAAAGTCCATTGCGGAAGGTTTTTGGCTACTATTTTAAGATTTTTTAATCCATAACCACTAGCTTTTATAGGATCATCTCCTATGTTCTCTGTTTGAGCATTTGGATCGTTTCCTCGGCCTCCAAACATATACATTGGATCTAAAGATTTTGCATCCACAAAAGCTTTCAAGGTTTTCGTTTCTTCTTCAAGGCTTTTCGATTCGTAATGACGGTAACCCCATTCTATTGCATAATCGTCATAAGGCCCAAGTTGACGAACAAAACGGATGTTTTCGTCTCCGGGTTGAGCTATATAATTGTATCGGGCATAATCCATGATAGTAGTAGCAATACCCATTTTTTGAGTAAACGTACCCGAACGTAAAGAATCAACAGGATAGGCAGCGCTAGCTTTCATGTTGTGGGGTAAGCCTAAGGCGTGACCGATTTCATGTGAAATCACTCTACGCATCATTTCTCCAATTTCTTTTTCGGGTGTATCGAGAGTTCGAGCTTTTGGGTTTGCAGCAGCAGTTTCAAGTAAATACCGATTGCGGTAGGAGCGGAGGTGGTTGTGGTACCAGATGATATCACTTTCAATAATCTCACCAGTTCTTGGATCAGAAACACTAGGGCCAACTGCATTTCGTGTGGTCGATGCAACATAGCGTACGGTAGAATATCGAATATCTTCTGGACTAAAGTCTGGATCCTCTTCTACAGTTGGAGACTCTTTGGCCTGTATAGCATTTTTAAAACCTGCTTTTTCAAAGGCAGTATTCCAGTCTTCAATTCCTTGTATGAAAAATGGTCGCCACTTTGTTGGCGTTGCTGGGTCTAAATAATAAACAATAGGTTTTATCGGTTCGACCAATTCTCCTCGCATATAGGCTTCCGTATCTTTTGGTTCTAAACGCCATCTTCGAATTAATTCTATTTCATCTGCCTTTAACGCCTGAGAACTATAATCTACTTTTTTAAGCGAAAACCATCCTACTCTTCGATCGCTGTACCGAACTTTCATTTGATCTTCAGGTAAAGCAATGAACGAATGATTGATTTGAAAACTAAAGGTTTTACTTGGGTTTGCTCTTGGTGCCTTTGATGCGCTAAAGGTTAACGTATGAAGGATTTCTGTGTTCTTCGGAAAACTTTTGGCACTATCAATCAGGCTTCTTTTTTTGTCAGCACTACCGATTTTATAATTTTCTTTTTGACTTTTTCGAATGATATTGAACCCAGGAGAATCATTCATATAGTGATCACTCACGTCAATTAAAAACCGATTTTCTTCTTTGTTCTTGATGTCAAAGGCAGCTACAATGGGTTGAAAATTATTCTCAGCTACACTAAGACTAATTGGGTCTTCTGGCGAAGCTACGTTACTGTAAGAAATTTGTTTCCAAATAATTTTCTTTCCTTTTTTAGTGAAACGGATGACTTGCTGAGCTGTTTTAGAACCTGCATTCGTGTACGGTGAATAATTGGCGGGTAATTGAGCAATTCGGGTTACAACCAACAGGTCTTTATCTAAAAGTGTGCTGTCAATTTCAAAGTATAATTTATTTTCTTCATCCAAATAGGTTGTAATTAACCCTTTGTGTTGGGTCATTTTCTGAGTTAAAGAATCTATACTTTTTGGAGTTTTGCTTTTACTGTTTTTATTACTTTTCTTCTGGGCTTGAATTCCAAAAGAGCAGAGTAGAGCAAAGATTAATATACGTAACTTCATGATTTAGATTTTAGTAAAGCTAAAAAAAGCAGTTGATTAAATCTATAATCACTTAGAAATATTATACGCTTTATTCTCTTAGAGCCGAAAGTTCAAACCAACGTTCGGTTTTTTCCTCTAATTCTTGTCCTAGTTTACCGAGTGTTATGGAGAGTTCTTCAATATCTTGTGGTTCGAGTGATTCAGTTGAAAAACGATTTTGAATTTCCTCTTTTTTCGTTTCAATTTTTTCAATTTCTCGTTCCAGTTTTTTGAACTCTTTTTGCTGCTCAAATGTTAGAGCCGCTTTCTTAGGACTTTCTTTCCATTCTTTTTTCACTTTCTTTTCAGGTACAGCAGTTGTCTTTTTTTCGACGACTTGAGAATCTTCGTATACACGATAATCAGAATAGTTTCCTGGAAAATCTTCAATTACTCCATCGCCTTGGAAAACAAATAGATGGTCTACAATTTTATCCATAAAGTATCGATCATGCGATACAACTAATAAGCAACCCGGGAAATCGAGTAAGAAACTTTCTAGAACATTCAAGGTTACAATATCCAGGTCATTGGTTGGTTCATCGAGGATAAGGAAGTTTGGATTTTGTATTAAAACCGTACAGAGGTACAAACGCTTGCGTTCTCCACCACTCAGTTTCTCGACAAAGTCATATTGTTTTTTTCGATCAAATAAAAACCGCTCGAGAAGTTGTTGTGCTGAAATTTTACGCCCTTTTTTAAGGGGAATAAAATCGCCATACTCGCGAATCACATCTATTACTTTTTGTCCCTCTTTGACATTGATTCCTTTCTGAGTGTAGTAACCAAATTTCAGGGTTTCTCCCCAAACAATTTTACCTGCATCGGGCGTATCATTTGATGTCAATAAATTCAGAAAGGTAGATTTCCCAGTTCCATTTTTACCTATAATACCGATGCGGTCATTACGTTGAAACATATAGTCGAATTGATCTAAAATAATCTTGTCGCCAAATGCTTTTTGCACCTTGTGCATTTCAATCATTTTACTACCTAAACGCTCCATGTTGATCTCCAATTGCACTTGGTGTTCGTTGCGTCGTTGACCAGCTTTTTCTTTTATTTCCTTGAAATCTTCAATTCTAGATTTAGATTTTGTCGTTCTGGCTTTGGGTTGGCGACGCATCCAATCCAATTCTTTTTTGAAATGGAGTTTGGTTTTATGTGCTTCAACGGTTTCTTGAGCTAAGCGTGCTTCTCTTTTTTCTAGGTAATAGGAATAGTTCCCTTTGTAGGTATATAGGTCGCCTTCGTCTAATTCAATGATTTCGTTGCATACACGTTCCAAGAAATACCGATCGTGGGTAACCATTAAAAGAGTGACTTTTTCTTTAGCAAAATATTCTTCCAACC
Organism: Candidatus Arcticimaribacter sp.; assembly: GCA_003023645.1. Lineage (GTDB taxonomy): Bacteria > Bacteroidota > Bacteroidia > Flavobacteriales > Flavobacteriaceae > Arcticimaribacter. Next base: position 9,206 of record PXYQ01000053.1, read on the forward strand.
ATTCGATCATCTCGAGGTCTAAATGGTTGGTAGGCTCATCTAAGATGATTAGTTCGGGTTGCATAAGAAGTGCGTTACAGAGTGCAATTCTCTTTTTTTGACCTCCAGAAAGGCTTCCAACTACCGCGCTTAAATCACTTAATTTAAGTTTAAATAAAATTTGTTTGTATTGGTTTTCAAAGTCCCAAGCCTGATTTTGATCCATAGCCTCAAATGCCTTTTGATAGGCATCTTGATCATCCGGATTTTCTAGAGCACGCTCATAGTTTGCAATAACCTTGAGGGTAGGATTGTCGGCTTGTAAAATGCTTTCTTCTACGGTAAGCTTAGCATCTAGTTTGGGTTCTTGAGCCAAATAAGCAACCCGAGTTCCTTTTCGGTATACAACATTGCCTTCATCGGGGGTGTCTTCACCAGCAATGATGTTTAGAATTGAGGTCTTCCCACTCCCGTTTTTAGCGATTAGTGCAATCTTTTGGCCTTTGTTTATTCCAAAAGACAGGGGCTTAAAAATAATTTTTTCGCCATACGATTTTGAAATGTCTTCAACGGAGAGTAAATTCATAGGAATTGGATTCTTTTTTCAGAGCACAAAAATACACATTCATTAGTTGGAAGTTTCTTTATTTAAAACATTAATTGCTTAAATGCATTTTGACCTGCTACAATTGTTGAAATACTAATTTTGCTATGTGGTTTTTTAGCGTTTTGTCGTATTTTACGACTACTTTTAAAATAAATACATATTACATAAATGTTTACCGTTCAATTTAAATTTATTGATTTGAAAAATCTATTCCTCTTACTTTCGTCTGTTCTGTTATTATTTCATGCCTGTTCAAAATCTGATCCCAATATTACCGCGGTTGAGGACGATTCACTGTTTGATGTTTCTGTTGGTTCAAGTGTTATCCCCTACATTCAGGTAACAACACAAAATGTGATCCAGAATGAACCGAAAATCCCAGGGCTAATGCATGTTTATGTTGAAGAATCGTTAGTGTTCTCCTCAACTATTGGAATCGAATATCGAGGCTCTACCTCGTACCGTTTGTCTGATAAAAAGTCATATGGAATAGAACTTTGGGACGAAGTAAATGAAGGGTACGATGCTGAAGTATTGGGTTTCCCAGAAGAAGAAGATTGGATTTTTATGGGGCATGTATTTCGTGCTTCAAACAATACCATTTTCGATCCGAGTCTAATGCATCATTATTTGGGGTATCAACTTTATCGGTCCATGGGTAATTACGCCAGTCGAAGTCGTTATATGGAATTGGAAATTAATAGTTTCTATAAAGGGGTATATGTCTTTATGGAAAAACTGAAACGCGATTCCAATCGAATAGATGTCAATAAATTAAAAGCGACTGAGAATGAAGGAGAAGATTTAACGGGTGGATATATTCTTAAGATTGATAAAACTGCTGGTGGTGATGTCGCTCCAAACGAGCCTTTGGCATATTATGAAAACAATTGGGATGATGATGCACGGTACTCTGAAGCGCTAAGTTTTAGATCACAATATGATATTTTCGGGAATATCCTCACCAATGAACCCTTTGGACCTCCCAACCATTCAGAGCAATACTTAGAAACGTATTTTCTTTATGAGCACCCTAAGAATGATGATATAACGACCGAACAAAAAAATTACATTCAGAATTATATTAACGACTTCGAAACGGCGCTATTGGCTGATGATTTTTCAAGTTCAGAAAGAACATACACTGACTTTATAGACCTCAATAGTTTTGTAGATTATTTTATACTGAACGAATTAACAGGAAATATCGATGCCTACCGCCTGAGTACCTATATGCATAAAGAAAAATCGGAGCCGTTGCGTATGGGGCCAGTTTGGGATTTGAATATTGGATACAATAGACAAGATCGAGTACCTACAACCGATTGGATCGCTAATTATAATCAATATGTTTCTAGAGATGCTTGGATGGTTCCTTTTTGGTGGCCTCGCTTATTAGAAGACCCAGTGTTTCAATCCGCGTTGCAAAATCGATGGAATGAACTTCGTGTGAGTACTTTAAGTACTGCAACTGTCCTTGGATTAGTTAATACAACGTCTGAGTTTTTAATGTCCAATGGAGCAATTGAAAGGAATTATACTAAATGGAGTGGTATATCAGTTGATTACCCAAATGCAATAAATGATCTTGAACGCTATTTAGAAGATCGTTTGAGTTGGATGGATGCAACTATTGGGGCTTTTTAAATGAAACATATACTTAACTTTGGTTATATACAAATACGAAATCATGTATTGATAACGTAATAAAAAGCATTAATTTATTAAACTCGCTACTAATTAATGGATTAACAAAAGTTTTGCGTAAATTTGCAAAACAATAATTGATTATAATATATAATATGGATTACAGATCTGGTTGCCCCATCTCAAATTTAGTAGATCTTGTCGGCGATAAATGGTCACTTTTAATTATTCGTGACTTCTTTCTTGACAGAAACACCTTCAAACAGTTCATGGAATCTCCAGAAGCTATTGCTACTAATATTTTAACAGATCGTCTAAAATCATTAAAATCAAAAGGTATTATTGATTTTGCCTTTGCTCCGAATAACAAGAAAACAAAGTACTATTACCTAACTGATATGGGTATTGATTTATATCCTGTTATTTACGAAATGGCTATGTGGAGTAGACGTAACCTTGACAAAGAATTTAACGAAGTTGCAACCGATTGGTTTACAGACAACATCGATAAAGAAGGTCATGAAGTAAAAGCAAAATCAGTTGAGGAATACAAAGTAATTCGTCAAGATTTGTTTGAACTAGTACAAGCTTAAACTATTGCCTAAGCTTGTCTTTAACTAGTCAAATTTCCATTTATTATTTACTTTTCTTAAGCCAATCTAAACATTGATCAAAGTCATCGAACAACTGATCTTTAGAAACTAGATCGGGAATGATATCGATGCGCTCCATCATGTATTTGGGCTGTTTAGCAGCTCCAACCAACAGTACATTTTTATCTTGCTGGCGTAAATCCAATATCACAGATTCTAGTGCATATAGTCCCGACTGATCGATGTATGGAACCTTATCGAGTCGAATCACTAGCGTTGTTGAGCTATCTGGTATTTGTTTCGCAGTTTCAGTAAATTTTGAGGTTGAACCAAAGAATAATGGTCCATTGATGTGTTTTATAAACACTTCTTGCTTCATGTTTTTTGGTAAGTCTTTTTCATCTTCCCATGATTCCTCTTTTTTGAGGGCAACAATATTCAAGCTTTCACTGGTCAAATCTCCAATTTTTTTCATGAACATAAGAGAAGCGATAACCAAACCAATTCCTACAGCAAATACTAAATTCCAAACTGTTGAAAGAATCAGAACAACGATCAATATTAGAACTTCATCACGTGGCATGGCTGGGATAGCTTTTAGCCCTTTGTAATCCATTACACCAATTCCTACGGTAATTAAAATTCCTGCTAGAACAGCTGCTGGTATTTGTGAGGCAATTGGACCAAGTGCTAATAAGATAACAAGTAAAAGGAGTCCAGAAATCATTCCTGAAAGTCTTGTCTTACCTCCCGCATTGATGTTTACTACGGTTCTGATGGTAGCTCCAGCTCCAGGTAAGCCTCCGAATATAGCTCCAATACTATTTCCAATTCCCTGCCCAATAAGCTCTTTGTTCGGCTTGTGTACCGTTTTGGTCATGTTATCCGATACTACTGAAGTTAGCAGTGAATCAATAGCTCCAAGAAATGCTAGGGTAATGGCTGTAAAGATGTAGGTGCTCAGTGTACCCATTCCAAGACTACCGAAAAGGGATAAGTTTGGAAGCGGCAAGCCCGACGGAATTGCAGCAATGGGACGGTAATCCAAACCAAAGCCAATGGCGATACCCGACACTACAAAGAGCGCCACCAGTGTACTCGGCACTTTGGTTGTGATGCGTTTAAATCCAAAGATGATTAAAATGGTAAAAAACGCTAAAAGGACCTCTAGATAATTTATATCACGGAATATTTTAGGTACTGATTTTATGGTACCAATAACCCCCGATGCATTCTTCCCAGCCAATGTTTTAGCTTCAGTAAGTATATCTTCTTCTGTTATTTTTTGTGCTCGATCGATGGTTGTTTTGAAATCTTCAAGAACAAGGATACCTTCTTTCATTTCATCCTTTAGAATGTTTTCTAAAATAATTTCTTCCGCCTGAGGCTTGAACTGGGTAACATAGTTTACATCTTCCTTGGGATAATATCCAAAAGAAGGTGGAATTTGTGTAACTAGGATGATCACCCCAATAGCGGTCATAAAACCTGAGACTACCGGGTAGGGGATGTATCGTATGTATTTACCAATTCCCAACATACCGAGGGCAACTTGAAATAAACCTGCTAAAAAGAAAACGCATAGGATCGTAGGGAGCGCCTTTTCAACATTTCC
>PXYQ01000054.1 GCA_003023645.1 Candidatus Arcticimaribacter sp.
CGCCTTCTTCAAAGACCTGTAACGTAAGTTATGGGTCTTTTTTTTGCAATAAACTGAACGACAAACCATGCAATACAACCATATGAGTGTGGTCAGTTTATCAGTGGGTTCCTCCGAATCTCTTATAAGTAAGTTCACCGGATTATAGTGTTAGGACTCCTATTTTATTGATGTGTTACTATTTCCTTCCTAATTTTTGATGTGCACTACTGAAATGATTAGCTGCCATTGCTGCTACTATGGAGATTTCCCCAGCTAGTGCAACAGCACAGCATATTTCTGCAAACTTATTAGCATTTCCAGCACCGCTACATTTCAGCATTTCTAGGCATTCTTTCTGTGTTGGGAGTGCGGTTCCACCACCAACTGTTCCAACGATCAATGCTGGTAGGGTTAGGGCAACATATAAATCACCCTTCTTATTCACTTCCATTCTAGTAAGACCAATGGACGACTCTGCTATACAGGCAACATCTTGACCGCAAGCAATAAATAATGCCGTAAGCCCGTTTGCAATATGACCCTGAGCACCAATTGCTCCACTTTGTATAGCGGCTAGTGTTGATGCTTGACAATAGCGTGCAATTTGTATGGGTGTTGTTCGAAGAGTTTTCTCGCAAATTGCTTTTGGTATAATTACTTCAGATGTTATTTTTTTACCTCGTACGTTTGAAAATGCTCTAGCAGTAGCTTTCTTATCTCCAGAATAATTACTTTCTATATACCAACGTTCAGGTTGTATTGGTGTATTGGCTATAATGAATTGGCATAACTGATCCGTGCAAATGGTTACCATATTCTGACCTGCAGCATCCCCTGTAGTATATTCGAAGGTGACTATTACACTATTGCCTTCTAGCGAGTGTCTAACCGCTTTTAGTTTCGCGTATCGACTCGTTTCAGATACGATATCAGAAAATGAGCCTCTTTTTTCTTGAATCCAACCCACAAAAAATTGCGCTTCTGCAATTGTATTGAACCTAAAAAAAGGACTGCGTTGTACTCCCTCTGAAAGACAAACAGTAGTGATTCCTCCACTCAAACGGCAGGCTTTCATTCCTCGAGTATAAGATGCAATCAACGCTCCTTCGGTGGTTGCAAGAGGGACGAGAAAATCCCCTTGCGCATTACTTCCATTAATGAGGATTGGTCCAGCTAAACCCACAGGGATTTGAGCCATACCAATAAAGTTTTCTATGTTTGTTTTATATTCCTCTGGATTATTAAAGTTTATTTTACCGCTTAAGTTTTCAGTGCTTATTCCTCTTGTTTCTAAATATTGGATTCGCTCCTCATAGGCTTTTGTTGTTGCCTTGGGATTGTAACGACTGAAATCAAATTGATCAATCTCTTCTTGTGTACGGGGTGCTAATTTGTTTTTAACACCAGTCTTTATTTCTTTTTTTTGGGACATGTTTTTGGTTTAAAAAGAATGCATTTTAAGGTACACTCGTGTATTGAGTTGGTTGATTTCAAACATTACAAATCTATAACTTCTATACAGCCTCTGTCTGCTAGAGTTACATAACATTTTAGGTAATCGTTGCTGAATGTGATGTTGGTTGGTTTTTTGCCTTTTAAATGGATTTCTCTCAGCAACTCGCCAAGAGGAGAAAGAACAGCGATAGTTCCTTTTCCAAAACGGCAGACGTATAGGTTCCCCTTTTGATCGCAACGCATACCATCCAATCCAAAATCCTCAAAAGAAATTAGTTCTCGTTTCTTCTCTATAGAGCCATTTTTGGTGATGTTGTAGACCCAAATTTTTCGTTGTACCGATTCGTTCACATATAATCGATGCCCCGAGGGACTAACCTCAATCCCATTGGTCGTACCCATGCCACTTTCCAGTAATTCAAATCCTTTTTCTTTTGTAACCTTCCATAGGTTACCTGTATTGTCTGACCAATTCGGATCACTAGCATAAAGTGTTTTGTTTGGCGCTATTGCAATATCATTAGGTTGGTTGGCTTCAGGTTCATGTGCAAAAACATGAATCGCTTTCGAGATTAAATCAATTTCTAGAATATTATGATTGGTATAATCGGCAACGAACATTTGACTTTTTTCTCCGAATCGAATTCCGTTCCCGATACTTCCATTGGGTAATTTTACAAAGACAGAACTTATTCCACTTGGAGTAGTTATTCCGACGGTACCTTGTTCACCAAAATTAACTGCATAGATATTACCATCATGGTCTGTTGCTGGGCCTTCAATTCCATCAGTAAAAGTGTTTTCTTCTGTGAAATCCACACTTTTTATTTTTGTGCTACAAGCACTAAACACCATAAGAAGTGAAGCTAGGTATGTACTTTTCATCATTTTTCAAGTAGGTTTTTAACGAGTTCAATTGGTAAATAGGGCAGTATACTGATGTGATTTTCGAATCAAACGAAATTGGAGTTTATAATTGATCTGTAAATGTTTTTTAAAGATAGTCAAATTTAAAAAACAGACGACTTTAAATGAAATTCGAATACTTAATGGAGTTATAAGCAAAGACCATGTACATATTCACGTTGAATTTCGACCGTCTCAAAATATTAGTGATATAGTCAAACGTTTCAAAGGTAGAACTTCCCAACGTCTTCAAGAGGAATATCCAGAGTTGAGTAAACGTTATTGGGATAGACATTTTTGGGCTATTGATTATGGAGCTTGGAGTACAGGAAATATAACAGATAAAATGGTTCAAAACTATCTTGAACATCATAGAAATCCATCGAATGAAGATGATACCATTATTTTGGAATAAGAATTTCGTTCTTTAGAGAAACCTATGGACTTGCAGCCCATAGTGGTTCAGTTTTGTCTTTGAAACCTCTAAATCTTCAAAAAATCTAAATAGATATCATACATTTTGTAAACATTCTCTTTTATAAGTTTTTCATTTACAGAGCAATAACCCATCATTAATCCATTTCCTTTATCACCATCAATAAAATAATTATTAAAAGAATGTGTAGTAATACCTTTGTTAATCAAATAATTGGTGAATTTATTATTATCTATGTTTGTTTTTAAATGCCCTATAAGATGTAAACCTGTATTGTTAGAATCGAGTGAAATTTCACTTTTAAAACTTAAATTAAAACAATTAAAAAATAGTTCTTTTCGTTTAATAGAAGCTTCAATAATCCCAAATCAAATATTTATGTGTTAGAAAAAAAGGCGTCACAATCTAATTTTTGAGGGAATGATCACTGTTTTAATCATTTTTCTGTATAAGTTAAATTAATAATTCTCTCTTAGACAGAGTTCAGTTTACACCCTCTGTCTTTTCCATTACAGTGCTACAGTCTTTTTCCTCGGTACTTATTATTTCTGTAACGTACCCACTGGCAAACCTCATGCGTTTTGGAATGACCCATACGATGAACAATAACTGGGTTCGATTTCCTATGAATTTCTAGGGCGAATGTAATTTCATTAAATTACAATTTACTTCTTGGTAAACAGGCCTATAGTGATATTTTCATTTTGCAACACAATACTTCAATTTAAGAATAATTCTATAAAGAACTAAGGATGACCTGTTCAGTAAGGTGTTTTAACTTTCTTTGCTCAAGGTTATAAAAGCGGTTACAGCCAACCAAACATTCATTCCAAAGGAAACCGATACAACTTCATAGCCTTCCGCCTGCTTTTTGTTCAACAAGGCCTCTACACTACGTTTAAGTTTGTTGGTCGACCAGTATTCGGTTTTCGAGATGATTGTGTATTGTTTCATTTCGTTTTAGTTAAAATCACCACCCCCGTACTCCAATTCATTACTGTCATTTTGAAGCCCACTTTTGATTTTAAATCTTGCATCAATTGATCTACTTTTAGGTCATGACCTTTGGGCCAATTGGGTTGTGGCAGCATATCGTCAATTACATAAAACCCACCCGGATTAAGAAGCTCTAGTGTTCGATCTAAATCGCTGTATTTCCCTGGCCATGCGTCTGCAAAAATAAGATCGAATTTGGCGCCTTTTTGATCCCTAATCCAAGAGCCTCCATCAGTAGTGATGAATTCAATTCGGGTTTCGGCTTCAAAAACACGCGTAACAATGTCCATTAGTTTTGGGTCATTGTCAATAGAAACCAGTTTGGACTGTTCATCCATTCCTTCGTAAATCCATGTGGTAGAAAGTCCCATGCCTGTTCCCAGTTCTAGAAAATGACCATTGGGTTTTGAGGTAACTAAGGTTTGAAGGAGTTCTCCAACGAGGTAGTCGGTGCCCATTTCGAAATTGATTTCTTGAGCTTTCTTAATTAATTCCTCTAATATCTCAGGGGCTTGGTTTGTGTTTTCCATAGGTTTGTTCTGCGTTTATGATTTGTTTTTCTTCGGTAGTTTCTAAAAATTGATAGGAGGGAGCGAGAAGTATTTTCGCATCTGTAATTTTAATGGAGATGATATTTTGAAACTTAAAAACACCTTTATTTTTGTTGTTTAATAGTTGTTCTAGTTCTTTGAAATCGTTGTGAATCGGGCTGATTATTTCTGCGATGCCATTCATCTGAACTCCTTTTTGTGTCCAAATGTCCAAGCAACTCACACCAACTTTTGGGTGTTGTTTGATGTTTTTTAATGTATTGGGAGAAGCAATTACAGCAAATACAAGTCGATCGTTTGTATGAAGTTCAAAGACTTCCTTAGGCGACACATTGGGTTGCCCTTCTTTGTCAACAGTTGCCACCCAACAGAGGACCGACTTTTCAATCAGTTTTTTATGCTGTTCATTTAAAACTGAATTCACCATGGGATTTCCTGATTGGTCTCGACATCCCAAAAGATCCCACTTTTAAATGAACTCCTAACAAAATCATATATTTTCTGAGCTGCTTCAGTAGCAGTTAATCGACCGTTTATGTTGCTTGGAGCGAAAGAAGTTTTTACCCATCCAGGATGAACAGCAGCAATTGCTAATCCTTTCTTTACTCGGACACTCAGAATTTGTGTATACATGTTCAACGCTGTTTTTGATACGCGATAGGCTACTGAATCTGATTTTTCACAAAAAGTAATTGACCCCATCTTTGAAGAGATGTTGATGATTTTTCCTCTAAGAGTGATATGGTCAATAAGCTCTTCAGTAAATAAAATAGTCCCCATGAGGTTTACGCTCAGCGTATTTTCAAGATGTGATTCTGATGGGCTGCAATGATCAATGTCCGGTCCTATTCCAGCGTTGTTGATGAGCATATCAATACTATCAAAATTTTCTTTGACTCGCAACGCTGCATTGACTCTACTTTCAGGATTACTTAGATCAAGTTTTAAACTAAAAAAATTTGGATAGTGTGCTAATTCAGACTGTGTTTTTCTACTACTGCCAATAACGGTAGCCCCTTGTGATAAAAAATGTACTGCTAATGCTTTTCCAATACCACGACTGGTTCCAGTTATTAGAATGGTTGTTTTCATGAAAGTATAGATTTGGGTTAATCTATTTTGTGTCAATCAAAAATAATACCAAAAGTGTGCAACAGATCATTTTATCTAGAAGCCTTTTCTTTGTGATTTATAGAAAGAAGTGAAATTGAAAAACTAACCTAATTTTCCTGCGCAATATCCACCACTCCAAGCCGCTTGAAAATTATACCCACCAGTTATTGCATCTACGTCAATTACTTCTCCTGCAAAATAAAGATTAGGTAGTTTTTTACTTTGCATCGTTTTCAGGTCAATTTCACTCAAGTCAACCCCGCCGCAGGTTACAAACTCTTCTTTAAAGGTTGTTTTACCAGCAACTTGATAGTTGTCTTGGGTAAGTAGTGCTGCTAATTGACGGAATTTCTTTTTTCCGACTTCAATCCATTTTCTGTCGGTTGGGATTGCTGCCTTTTCTAATAAGAAACTCCAAAGACGGTTGGGAAGTGCAAATGCTTTTTGATTTCCAATTCCCTTCTGGGGGTTCATTTGACTGAACTTTTGAAGCTGTTCAAAAAGAAGCTCCGTATTGGTTTCATCGACCCAATTGATTTGAATTTCAAAGTTATAGTCTCGTTCGCTCAATTCACGAGCTCCAAAAGAAGAAGCTTTCAGAATCGCGGGTCCACTCATGCCCCAGTGGGTTATGAGAAGCGGACCTTGGGTTTGAATTTTAGTGCCTTTTATTTTTACACGTGCATTTTCAACAACAAGCCCCATAAGTTCTTTTATGGGTTCACTCGGCATATTGAAGGTAAATAAGGAGGGAATAGGAGGAACAATGCTGTGACCTAAATGACTCAACCAATCAAACCCTTTTAGTTTTGGACTCCCACCTGTGGCAATGATAACAGCATCGAAGTTTTGAGACTCAGAGTCCGCAAACTGTAGTTTCCAATGTTGATCTTCTTGTTCCATTTTGGTAATACTACGCCCCAGTTGTAAAGCCACTTTTAAACGGGTCATTTCTGTCACCAAGCAATCAATGATGCTTTGAGATTGATCCGAAACAGGAAACATACGCCCATCTTTTTCGGTCTTTATAGCTACGCCTCGACTTTCAAACCATGCAATTGTATCGGTAGTGTTGAATTGATAGAAGAGTGATTTTAATTTTTTGCCACCCCGAGGATACGCTTCACAAAGGGTAGCGATATCAGAACAAGCATGGGTTACATTGCAGCGTCCACCTCCAGATACTTTTACTTTGGATAATACTTTTGAAGTTTTCTCAAAGAGAATTACTTCATGATCAGGATGATGTTCCTTTACCGATAATGCTGCAAAAAACCCTGCGGCACCTCCGCCAATTACGGCAACTTTTTTTGATTCCATATTAGAGTGTAAAACGGTCTCCCGTTCGTGCAATGTTAAATCCTAATGCTTCGACTTGTTTTGATTCAGAACTCTTTGGTTTCAATAAGGGGTTGGTATGATTCAGGTGTATGAAATGGATTTTGGCTTTTTCAGTGGGCGATAATCCTTTGAACAACTCGATACTTTCGATTACAAAAGGATGGGGAATTTCGGAGATGTCTCGGGCTTGTATTTCTTTTCCACTAAAAAAAGTTCCATCGATAAAGGCATAATCTACTTTTTGAATTGCACCGATTATAGAAGTTTCCCATTTTTCCCATTTGTCAATATCCGGAATAAAGAGTGCGCTTTTTTCTGGCCCATTAATTTGATACCCGACTGTTTCTGAGTACTCATCTCGGTGGGGAACCTGAAAAGGGAGAATGCTTAATTGGGAATTTAATTGTTGAAGTTTATTTGTCTGCATCGTTTTTAAAGCAATGTTTTTATTAGTCACTAACTGACTCCATGGCCCATTGTTTTCTATAAAGACTTGCATTTTGGGGTATACATAAACTGGAATTTGTTTTGCATTCATGACCTCTTTTCCTAAATACATCAAGCCTGTATAATGACCGATGTGTGCATGGGTCAGAAAAATTGCAGTTGGAATTTCGTTTACTTCTGTGGGTGCATTACTTTTTAAGGCACGTAACTGAAATGTAATGTCTGGTGTGGCCTCAAATAAGAATTGTTCCTGATTGATAGGATCGATTACACCTAAGGCTACAACCGGAGTAGCGTCTTGTTTTCCTTTAAAAATGGCTTGACAACAAATTTTTGTGCAATTGATTTGCGGACTTCCGGCATCTTGAGCACTGCCTAAAACAATTAATGTGGTTTGGGTAACAGGAGTTAATGTCTCTTTGTTTTTTTGAGCAAAGGTTTGAAGATTTGTACATCCAACAAGAAGAATTAAGATCCAAAGTCGCATAAATTATAATTCTGTTTTTGAAAATTTTAAATCTTTTTCGATAGCATCAATCATGAGTCCTGCAATGTCTTTATTCGAGACCCCTTCAATGCCTTCTAAGCCTGGAGAGGAATTGACTTCTAAAAGTAAAGGACTGTTTTTTCCGCGAATGATATCTACACCTGCAACTTTCAGATTTAAAGTTTTTGCAGCTAAAATCGCAATCCTTCTTTCCTTAGGAGTGATTTTTATTTTTTGTGCTGTACCGCCTAGGTGTATGTTGGCTCTGAATTCTCCTGGTGCAGCGGTACGCATAATACTTTCAACAACTTTTCCATTTACTACAAAACATCGAATGTCTTTTCCATCTGCTTCCTTAATAAATTCTTGAACTAAGATGTTTGCTCGTAAACTTTTGAATGCGTTGATCAAACTCTCAGCTGCTTTCTTTGTTTCTGCTAAAACAACTCCTTTTCCTTGGGTACCTTCTAGGAGCTTAACAATCAAAGGAGCTCCACCAACCATTTGAATTAAATCTTCGGTATCAAGAGGTGAATTGGCAAAGCCAGTCGTTGGAATCGGTAAGCCACTGTTGATCAGAAGTTGAAGGGAATATAATTTGTCTCGTGATTGAGTAATAGAAGCAGCACTATTTTGAGTGTAAACACCTAAAGCTTCGAAGTGTCGCGTAAGTGCACAGCCATAAAAGGTTATACTTGGGCGAATTCGAGGTATAATGGCGTCATAGTCTTTGAGGATTTGCCCACCACGATAGTGCATTTCGGGATTATCGCCATCTAATTTGATATAACAGTCCTTGATGTTTAGAAATTCCATTTGATGACCATGTTCTTCTCCAGCTTCTATAATGCGTCTGTTGCTATACAAGTCTGGATTACTAGCCAAAAGCCCAATTTTTAAACCTGACCTTTTTTTGATATGTATGTGATAGTAGTTTTCAATTATAGAAGGAGAGAGTTCTCCCAATTGCAAAGAAGCTTCTGGATCAACCAACATTTTCCCCGACATAGCTTGACGTCCCAGTAGCATCCTATACCCCATAGAATCTCTATTGGTCAATGTCAATTCAATTTCCCAAGTACTCTCTGCGATGGATATAATGGATTTGACAACGTATCGAATTTCGGCTGCACCGCTCGAACTCTTTACTTTTCGTTTGTCAATTACGGGCGACTCACAATGGATACTTGTTTTGCCATCATTTTGAAGAGGATGTACTTCGTATCGAACCCATGGATCGCCATCTTTTTTGAATGGAATGATATTAATTGCATGAAGAGCAGAAGTTTTTGCGCCAGAATCTACACGCGCTTTTATCGCTGGGATGTTTAATTGAGGAAGTGCACACCACTCCTCACTACCCACTACTATTTTTCCTAAACTCATTTTATATTTAAGACTTAATTACTGTTTGGATTTTTGAATTTTATCAAGATACTATTTGTATTTCAAATGTAATCTATTTTTCTTTTCTTAAATCTTAAATAGTTGTGGAATACAATTAATCAAAAAACCCCCGCATTGCGAGGGTCTATTTGATTTTCAATTATTTAAACAGAGACTAAATCTCCAGAAGCTTCTTTTTGGGGTAAGGTAGATACTCCCATGAGGAAGGTGTCGATTTGATGTGCAGCTTCACGTCCTTCGGAGATTGCCCAAACAATTAACGATTGCCCTCTTCGCACATCACCAGCAGCGAAAACATTGGGCTTACTCGTTTGGTATTGCTTAATGCCTTCGACGTTTCCACGTTTGTCAAAACCTACACCCAATTGCTCGGGTAATGATTTTTCTGGACCTGTAAAGCCCAAAGCAAGTAAGGCCATATCACAAGGCCATTCTTTTTCAGAACCTTCTTTTTCTATGAGTTGTGGACGATCGCCAGGAACCTTTTTCCAGCGCACTTCAACTGTTTTTAAGCCGACAACATTTCCTTTTGCATCCCCAACAAATTCTTTAGTTAAAATACTCCATTCTCTATGTATTCCTTCTTCGTGTGATGAAGTTGTCTTGAGTTTGAAGGGCCAGTAAGGCCATGGGTTTTCTTCTGTTCTTTCGTCTGCTGGCTTGGGCATGATTTCGAAATTAGTAACACTTTTTGCACCCTGACGATTGGAAGTTCCAATACAATCTGATCCTGTATCTCCACCACCAATAACAATTACGTCTCGGTCGGTTGCAAGATATTTTAATTCGCGTTCCAGTTGTCCATCGACTGCTTTGTTATTGTGGGGTAAAAAGTCCATTGCCTGTACCACACCATTCAATTCAGATCCTGGAATGGGTAAGTTTCTTTTGATAGTTGCACCAGCAGCGAGTAAGATGACATCAAATTCTGCTTCTAACGTCTCAGCGCTAATATCTTTTCCGATTTCAACGCTACATTTAAAGATGATTCCTTCCGCTTCTAAAATCGCTACACGACGGTCTATGATATTTTTTTCCATTTTGAAATCTGGAATTCCATAACGCAATAAACCACCAACTTTATTGTCTCGTTCAAAAACAGTAACCGTATGTCCAGCTCTATTCAACTGCTGAGCTGCTGCTAATCCGGCAGGACCAGAACCAACAATAGCAATTGTTTTTCCGGAGCGTTCCGTTGGAGGTTGCGCCTTGATCCAACCTTCAGCAAATCCACGTTCTACAATATATTTTTCTATTAGTTCAATAGAAACTGGTGGGTTTGTAATTCCTAAAACACAAGCTTCCTCACAAGGTGCTGGGCACAGACGACCCGTAAATTCAGGGAAGTTGTTGGTTGCTTGTAAAATGTGCAATGCCTTTTCCCACTGATTTTTATAAACAGCATCATTGAAGTCAGGAATTAAATTTCCTAAGGGACAACCACTGTGACAAAAAGGAACACCACAATCCATACAACGACCTCCTTGTTCTTGGAGCTCTTCTGTTTTTGGGGCTATTGTAAATTCTTTATAATTACCAATACGTTCTTTCGGAGCAATAGTCTCTTCCTTGATTCTGTCGTATTCTAAAAATCCTCTTAATTTTCCCATGACCTAAGCGTTTAGTTTATTTTCTTCCTCTGCAGCAAGCATTGCTAATGCATTTTTATAATCCGTTGGCATTACTTTAATAAAGTTCTTCGAACTGTCTGGCCAATCTTTTAAGATATGAGCTGCTTTAGAACTGTTTGTGTAGTCTGAATGATTTTGAAGTAAACCTTGAACCGTTTCTTTGTCTTGCTCGGTTAAGTCTTCGAGTTCTACCATTTCTAAGTTGAATTTCTTTTCATCAAAAATTCCATCAGCATTGTATAGATAAGCAATTCCGCCACTCATTCCAGCAGCAAAATTACGTCCTGTTTCTCCTAGGATTAAAGCGATACCTCCTGTCATATACTCACAACCGTGATCTCCAATCCCTTCTACAACTGCAGTTGCACCAGAGTTTCGAACACAGAAACGTTCTCCTGCAATTCCGTTGATGTAGGCTTCACCCGTTACTGCACCATAGAGTGCAACGTTTCCAATGATGATGTTTTCGTCGGCTTTGAATGTCGCTTCTTCGGGGACTTGAGCAATTAGTTTTGCTCCAGAAAGTCCTTTCCCGAAGTAATCGTTACAGGTTCCAGATACTTTCATGAACAAGCCTTTAGCAGCAAATGCGCCAAAACTCTGTCCTGCAGTTCCTGTGAAGTTTAAACTTAAGGTGTCTTCTGGTAATCCAGGAGCACCGTGCATTTTAGAAATTTCATTACTCAAAATTGCTCCAACGGTTCGGTCGGTGTTGCAAATAGGGAAGTCTAAATGTTGTTGTTCCTTTCTGTAGATTGCTGGGTGAGCAGCTTCAATCATTTTGAAATCAAGGACATTTTCGAGTCCGTGATCTTGTTTTTGTGTATTGTGGAGTTTTACATCAGCTTCAACTTCTGGCTTGTACAGGATTTTTGAAAGATCAATACCCTGAGCTTTATAATGTTCAACCGCTTTTTTCATATTGATTTTTTGCGATTGACCAACCATTTCGTCTATACTACGGAATCCAAGTTGTGCCATAATCGCTCTCAATTCTTCTGCAACAAAGTACATGAAGTTGATCACGTGTTCTGGTTTTCCTTTGAAATTCTTTCTCAATTCGGGGTCTTGCGTTGCAATTCCAACAGGACAAGTATTCAAGTGGCACGCACGCATCATAATACAACCAGAAGCTACAAGCGGTGCGGTTGAGAATCCGAATTCTTCAGCGCCCAGCAAACATGCTATGGCTACATCGCGTCCGGTTTTCATTTGACCATCACATTCCAAAACAATACGGTTACGAAGATCATTCATAACAAGTGTTTGTTGTGCTTCGGCGATTCCTAATTCCCAAGGAAGTCCAGCGTGTTTTAGAGAGGTAAGGGGAGAAGCTCCTGTTCCACCATCGAAACCAGAGATCAAAATAACATCTGCTTTGGCTTTGGCCACACCTGCCGCAATGGTTCCTACACCTACTTCAGAAACTAATTTTACATTAATACGAGCCTCTCGATTGGCATTCTTTAAATCAAAAATTAGCTGGGCTAAATCCTCGATCGAATAAATATCGTGATGCGGAGGTGGAGAAATTAACCCAACATAAGGTGTTGAGTTTCTAACCGACGCGATATAAGGATTGACCTTGGGGCCAGGAAGTTGTCCTCCTTCTCCAGGTTTGGCTCCTTGAGCCATTTTGATTTGTATTTCTTTTGCAGAACTCAAGTAGTGACTAGTAACACCAAAGCGTCCAGAAGCTACCTGTTTGATGGCACTGTTTCTCCAGTTTCCATTGTTATCAGGTTGGAAACGTTTGGCATCCTCCCCACCTTCACCAGAATTACTTTTTCCGCCAATACGATTCATCGCAATGGCAAGGTTTTCGTGAGCTTCCGCACTGATTGACCCTAATGACATGGCACCAGTTTTGAATCTTTTTACGATTTCGGTCCATGGTTCTACCTCCTCAATTGGAATGGGATCAAAGCTAGAAAATTCAAACAGACCTCTTAGGGTCATTAGTTTTTCGGTTTGTTCATTTACCATTTTCGAGTAAACCTCATAACTTTCAAAGTTGTTTTGGTTTACTGCTTGTTGAAGTTTTGCAATTGTTGTTGGGTTTAGCATATGCGCTTCTCCATTTCTTCTCCAGCGATATTCACCACCAATTTCTAAATCCAATCCAGAAAGACTTTCTAGATCAAATGCTTTTTTGTGACGGCGTGAAATTTCTTTTTCAATTTCATACAGCCCAATTCCTTCAATGCGAGTAGCTGTATTACAGAAGTAGCTATCCACGAGTTGCTCACTCAATCCGAGAGCTTCAAAAATTTGAGCACCACGGTAAGATTTTAAGGTCGAGATTCCGATTTTATTCATCACTTTAACAATCCCAGTAGCAATGGCTTTGTTGAAATTTTGGATTGCAACATCAGCATCGATTCCTTTTATGTTTTTTACTTGAACTTGGTCTGCAATAATCTCATTAACCATGTAAGGGTTAATTGCACTTGCACCATATCCGAATAAGCAAGAGAAGTGATGCGGTTCACGGGGTTCGGCAGATTCGATGACAATACCAAATTTAGATCTTTTCTTGAGGCGTTTAAATGAATTGTGGGTATGTGCACAAGCTAATAACATAGGGATAGGAGCCATGTTAGCAGCAACACCACGATCGGATAGAATAACAATATTGACTCCAGTCTCAATTGCTTTTTCAATTTCAGTAATGATATTTTCTAGCGCATTTTCTAATCCATTTACACCTTTTTCAAGAGGGTAAAGTGTAGAGATAGAAACCGACTTATAATCCGCATGATCAATGTATTTGATTTTATCTAAATCTTCATTG
>PXYQ01000055.1:0-1250 GCA_003023645.1 Candidatus Arcticimaribacter sp.
GTGAATACTGTTTTCGATCAAGAAGCAACGAGTTTGACAGAAGATAGTTCTGCACCCTTTACAGGGTCATTTCTTCCAACTGAAGACTTAAGTGTTTTTAACGGACAATCTTCATTAGGAATATGGAGGCTAAAAGTCGAAGATATTGGGCCGCAAGATACTGGAAGAATTATACTCTTTAATATCGACTTTTGTTTAAACGGAGCTATTCTAGAAAATGATGACCTCGATTTAATACCAAACGTTACGGATAATTGCCCTCTTATAGCGAATCAAGATCAAGCCGATGCCGATGCCGATGGACGCGGTGATTTGTGTGATGTAGATACCTTTAATAACGTTACACTTTCAAAAATTGATGAAACCTGCATTTCGAGAAACAATGGTGCGATTCAAATTAGTGCAACCGCATTTGCCGATTATATTGTTCAGGTTATTGGCCCGAATGGATTTTCAAATGGCTATGCATTTACAACGAATACTTTGAACATTCCAAACCTTGAAAGTGGTGACTATCTGATTTGTATTGGTGTTGCTGATGACCCAAGTTTCGAACGATGTTTTACAGCTTCAATAGAAGAGCCCGAGCCTTTACAAGTTACTTCTTTTGTGAACGAAATTGATTTGAGTTTGTCCTTATCGCTCAAAGGAGCATCCCGCTATAACATTACCATAAACGATCAAGAAACAAAGATTCAAAGTAGATCGCAAATCAATTTACCTCTGAGGAAAGGGTTGAATACGATTGAAGTTACTACAGGTTTAAGTTGTCAGGGCTCCTTTAAAAAAGAAATTTATATTGCTGCGGATTCTGTTTTATATCCAAATCCAGTTCAAGAGCAGGCTTATGTCTTGATTGGGGGTACAGCTTCTACAATTCAATATATGATCTATGATATCCAGGCTAATATTCTTTTAGATAAAAAAGTTCAACTGGAAGGTAGTGATAGGAAAGTTCCAATTAATATGAGCTTGTTGCCTAGTGGAAATTATTTACTTAAAATACACAGTGCTCAGAACGAAGAAACCATAAAATTCATCAAACAATGAAACGTAGGTTCCAAAAAACAGCATCAATCGTTATAGCAGTTCTTCTTTGTACGTGCTCTAAACCATCGATACCAGAACCAGATCCCGCTTTGCTGACAACCCCAGAAAATAGTAATACTTGTGTGCCTTTATCTACAACAGCTACACAAGGAGTTGTCAATTTCGGTTGGGAAGAAGCTCAAAACACCGACTCATATGAG
>PXYQ01000055.1:1514-13465 GCA_003023645.1 Candidatus Arcticimaribacter sp.
CAATGGACTGGTTCAGATTTAGATGATGATATTGCGTACTATCAAGTGTATATCGGAACAGATGCAGCGCAGATGAGTCTAGTTCAAGATAATCAAATAACTTCAAGTTATTCAGCATTATTGGATGTCGGACAAACGTATTTTTGGCAAATCATCACGGTCGATCAGCGTGGAAATAAATCGCAATCAGCAATTAAAAGTTTTATAACTTCCTAAGAGCCGTTAAACTGATTCATAGCAGTTTGAATTCCTTGGGAAACAAAAGATAATATCTGTTCTTTTGTTTTTTTAATTCTCAACGGCATCGCATCAAGCTCTTGATCCGACCATTTCCCCAACACAAAGTCTACCGTATTATAACCTTTTTCATCACTTTGGATACCAAAACGAATTCGAGGATAATTTGGAGTGTTCAATTGTGCTTGAATATCTTTAAGTCCATTATGGCCTCCATCGCTCCCTTTGGGTTTTAGGCGAATTGTACCAAAAGGCAAGTTCAAATCATCGGTAATTATAAGGATATTTTCTAGTGGAATATTTTCCTTTAAGGCCCAATAACGAACTGCTTTACCACTAAGGTTCATTAAGGTTGATGGTTTTAGCAAAAGCATCGATTTACCTTTGAATCGAGTTTTGCAAATGGCACCATAACGTTGATCTTCAAAAGCTAAATCACGTTCTTCAACAAAGCTATTCAAAACCTTAAATCCGATATTATGTCTGGTGTTGTAATAAGGAGCACCAATATTGCCTAGGCCAACAATTAAAAATTTTTTCAAAGGGTCTTCTTTTGGTTTGTCCGTTCGTTTAAAAAGTTTTTTAAAGTAATTCATTCTCTAAGAAAGTATAAAGATAAAAAAAAGCATCTGTTGAAAATCAACAAATGCTTTTTTAAACGATTCAAGGAAGGTGCTTATTCAGCAGCTTCAGTTGGAGTTTCTTCAGTTGCAGTCTCTTCAACATCAGCTTCTTTTATAGCTGCTCTAGAAGTTCTTACCTGACAAATAACAGTGTTGTCTGGGTGAACAAAAGTAAAGTTTTCTGATTCGATTGAAGAAGTAAATAATTTACCTCCTAATTCAAGAGTTGAAATATCAGCGATGATTACATCAGGAAGGTTACTTGGTAAAGCACGTACACGAAGTTTACGCTTGTTAAGAACCAATGTCCCACCACTTACAAGTACACCAGGAGCTGCTCCTTGTACCTCTACTGGAATGTTCATTGAAATCTCTTTGTCGTCTTTTAACTCGTAAAAGTCAACATGAAGAATTCGATCACTTACTGGGTGAAATTGGATGTCTTGAAGGATTGCATTGACGGTTGTTTTGTCGTCAAGCGTAAGCACTACTGTGTGTGCATTTGGAGTGTAAACGAGTTTGCTGAAACCTAGTTCTTTCGCTGCAAAATGTACGGGATTGTTTTCGCCGTATAAAACGCAGGGAACCATACCAGCATTACGTAAGGCTTTTGTTGCTTTCTTGCCTACGCTTTCTCTTTTTGATCCGTTAATTGTAATTGATTTCATTGGTATTTATTTATTGAATTAAACTATAAACTTCGAACTAATTGATTTGTTTTCATGAACCTCACGCATGGTACTCGCGAAAAGATCAGCACAACTCAATACTTTTATTTTTGGGCTTTGTTTTTTTGCTGGGATAGAATCTGTAACGATCAACTCTTCTAGTAACGAGTTTTCGATACGTTCGTAAGCATTACCGGAAAGTAGTGCATGGGTGCAAATTGCACGAACAGAAAGGGCACCGCGTTCTCGCATTACTTCCGCTGCTTTGGTTAGTGTGCCAGCAGTATCGACCATGTCATCAACAAGAACTACATTCTTACCTTTCACATCTCCGATTAATTCCATGTGAGAAATCACATTTGCTTTTTCACGCTGCTTGTAACATATTACAACATCACTCTTAAGAAACTTAGAATATGCATAAGCTCTTTTAGAACCACCCATATCTGGAGAAGCAATCGTAAGATTATCTAGGTTCAATGATTTTACATAAGGCACAAAAATCGTTGATGCGAATAAATGATCTACTGGCTTTTCGAAGAATCCTTGAATCTGATCTGCATGTAAATCCATGGTGATGATTCGGGTTGCACCGGCAGCTTCAAGAAGGTTTGCAATAAGTTTAGCTCCAATTGGAACTCGTGGTTTGTCTTTTCTGTCCTGACGTGCCCAACCAAAATAGGGCATTACTGCTGTTATATGACGAGCCGAAGCTCGTTTGGCAGCATCGATCATTAAGAGAAGCTCCATTAAGTTTTCAGAACTAGGATGAGTAGAGCCTACTAAAAAAACTCGAGATCCACGAACCGATTCCTCAAAGGAAGGTTGAAATTCACCATCACTATAATGTGAAAAGGCAACTTTGCCCATGGGGATTCCAAATATTGCTGCAATTTCTTTTGCAAGTACTTCACTTTGGGTACAACTAAAAATTTTTGCTTCTGTTTTCACGTGACCTAATTTGTTGTTCAACATTATTTTAGGGAATGCAAATTTATAAATAATTTTAGGTCTGCCACTCTTTAATGCGATTATTTTAGGTAGAAGAAAATTATTTTCTACTTTTGTCATCCGATAGCCTCGATGGCGGAATTGGTAGACGCGCTGGATTCAAAATCCAGTTCTTTCGGGAGTGTGGGTTCGATTCCCACTCGAGGTACAGATTTAAATTGAAAACCCCTGTTGTCACAGGGGTTTTTTGAGTTTATATGTAAACAAAGCCTAGTGTGTTTTTTAGCATTTAATTCCTTCCATAAATTAAAGTCAATTAATTAGTCTTGATCAACTGTTCTTGAATTGCTCTCAGCACCAAAACATTTTAACTTCTTAAAAGTTTGATTCAAATAAAAATTATGTACATTGGTAAACCAATTTGGTAATCCAATTATTATGAGCAAACAGATAGTATTAAAAATCGCCCTCTTATTCTTTCTTTTTATTGGCTCTGTATCAGCCCAAGATCGAGTTATGGTCCATTCCGTTGAAGCATTCAATAATGCTGTTTCTAAGGCACAACCCGGAACAACTATTGTACTAGCTAATGGCGTATGGCAAGATGCTGAACTTCTATTAGAAGGAAATGGAACAGCAGATGCACCTATTAAACTTACGGTTGAAGAAAAAGGAAAAGTAACATTGGAAGGACAGTCTTACCTTCAGATTGCAGGAGAATTTTTGCATGTAGAAGGTTTAGTTTTTAAAAATGGATATACACCCACCAATGAAGTGATTTCCTTCCGAAAGAACAGCAAACAACTAGCCAATAACTCACGTTTGACTAACTGTGTAATCGATAATTATTCTAATCCAGAACGCCATGAACAAGACAGTTGGATTGCGCTTTACGGAAAGAATAATCGTGTAGATCATAATCATTTTGAAGGAAAGGGAAATCGAGGAGTTACTTTAATTGTTCGATTGAATTCCAAGGAAAGTATAGAAAATAATCATGTGATTGAATCCAATTACTTCGGTCCTCGTCAGAATTTAGGATCTAATGGTGGTGAAACACTTCGTGTTGGAACCAGTCATTTTTCCATGGAAAAATCGAATACTCTTGTACAAGGAAACTATTTTGACCGCTGTGATGGAGAACACGAAATAATTTCTAATAAATGTGATCAAACTACCTACAAGAATAATGTGTTTTTTGAAAGTATTGGAACATTAACGATGCGTCATGGAGACGAAACCTTGGTAGAAGGGAATGTGTTTTTGGGAAATCGAAAAAGAAATACTGGCGGGATTCGTGTTATCAACGGACAGCAAACCGTTCGTAATAATTATGGCTTTGGTTTAACAGGCTATCGTTTTAGAGGAGCGTTAGTTGTAATGAATGGTGTTCCGAATTCTCCTTTGAATCGATACTTTCAAGTAGAAGATGCTGTAATTGAAAACAATGTTTTTGTCAATTCTGACCATGTTCAATTGTGTGCAGGGAGTGATGAAGAACGTTCTGCAACACCAGTTAATTCGACTTTCACAAACAATACATTTTATCTAGACAAGCCAAGTAAATTAGTTACTGTGTATGACGATATTAGTGGTATAGCATTTAAAAACAATCGTACCAATCATCCCATTAACCCTGATTTATCAGAAGGATTTAAGGTTAAAAAAATGCGCTTGGTCGAGGATAAAAACGGACTCCTGATGCCAGCCATTGGAAGAAAAATAATTAGCCCAAAGTTGGCAGATGTATTACCCACTAAAGAAAATACAGGTACTTCTTGGTATTCAAAAGAAGACAAACGTATTGCGTTTGATAGCGGAAAAATTCATTCTGTCAAAGCTGGAGTGAATACGCTGTTCGATGCAATTAAGAACTCAAACCCGGGCGATATTTTGGAATTAGCAGCGAGTGCATCTTACGAGTTGACCAAGCTACCGTTGATTAAACACCCATTAACAATTCGAGCAGCTGCAGATCAAAAGCCACTTATTTTATGGGAGAAGAAAGCCGCTTTTGATATTGTTAATGGGGGAGAGCTTCAATTAAAAGGATTGACTTTTGATGGAGAAAGCGCACCCGACGGATCGGGTAACGCTGTGATTAGAACTAGTAAATATTCGATGAATAAAAACTACAGTATCAGAATCGAAGACTGCTCTTTTGACAACCTAGATGTAAATCATTCTTTTGATGTAATTCGTGTGTACAAGAATACTTTCGCAGACGAAATTCATATCGAAAATTCAACCTTCAATAATATTACTGGACATGTAATGGCGTTAGATCGTGAAACAGACGATGTTGGAATTTATAATGCAGAATATGTAACCCTCGTCAATAATCATTTCTCTAATATTCAAGGAACCGTTTTGAGCTTACATCGAGGTGGAAAAGACGAAAGCACTTTCGGACCTTTTTTATATCTAGATCATTGTACGTTTGACAACATTGGGTTCGGATCTCGTAATAAATACAATGCAGCGATTAACCTTTACGGTGTACAAGACATTGTGATGAAGAATTCTGTTTTCACTAAAACTAAAAACATTAAAATGCATTTGGTTGTTGGAGAGCCCATAGTAAATGTAACACACGTAAGACTTGAAAACTCAAAACAGATAGAAGTAAGTGGCGATCAAAAGTATACAATCGGAAAACTTTATACCGATGAAAACAGTCCAAACCTGCTAGGGTTAGACAATAAAAAACTAGGCGTTCAACCTCAAAAATAAAACACTTGAAAAAAGGAATCCTCATCATTGCATTGTTCTCTGCTTTTTTATTAAAAGCACAAGAACACCCAAACTTGATTTTAACCCAAGAAGGCGTTCAAAAGATTAGGGAAAACTTA
Organism: Candidatus Arcticimaribacter sp.; assembly: GCA_003023645.1. Taxonomy (GTDB): domain Bacteria; phylum Bacteroidota; class Bacteroidia; order Flavobacteriales; family Flavobacteriaceae; genus Arcticimaribacter. The sequence goes on from PXYQ01000055.1 coordinate 6,846, forward strand.
GGAGAAGTTCCTTTTTTTGACACCTATTTAGCTGAAATAAAAGCGGAAGTAGATGCAGAAATAAAAACAGGAATTCATGTTCCAACACCCAAAGACATGGCGGGAGGTTATACTCATGAACGACACAAAAAAAACTTTTTGATTTTACAAAAAGCGGGAGTGCTGTTTCAAATTTTAGATGATCAAGTCTATGCTGAATATGTGAAAGTGGTTTTAATGGAATATGCTCGAATTTACAAGTCGTTGCCTATTCACCCTCAACCCCGTTCCTATGCACGTGGAAAGATTTTCTGGCAGTGTTTGAATGACTCCAATTGGTTGGTATACGTAAGTCAAGCATACGATTGCGTTTATAACTTCTTAAGTAAAAAAGAAAGAAAATATCTTGAAAAAGAATTGTTTCGACCCTTTGCAGATTATATCTCTGTGACAAACCCACAGTACTTTAATCGAATTCATAACCACAGTACTTGGGGTAATGCCGCAGTCGGAATGATTGGTTTGGTTATGGAAGATGAAGAACTTATTCAGCGTGCCTTATACGGATTAAAACAAGATGGAATCGATGCTAATGCAAAGGACAATGACGGCGGATTTATTAAGGATGAAACCGGAAAAGCAGGATTCTTAGCCAATATAGAAGCCCCTTTTTCTCCAGAAGGCTATTATACCGAAGCTCCCTATTATCAGCGTTATGCAATGTATCCTTATTTGCTTTTTGCTGTTGGATTGAACAATATGCGCCCACAAGAAAAAATATTTGAATACAAAGGTGGTGTGCTTCTTAAGGCAGTAAACACCTTACTAAACCTTACCGATTCGAACGGTGCATTTTACCCTTTAAATGATGCGCAAAAAGGGATGTCTTATTTTTCAAGAGAATTGGTTTCTGCAGTCGACATAGCGTATCACTACGGAGATCAAAATCCAGGATTACTTTCTATCGCCAAAAAGCAAGGTAAATTGACCTTAGATGATGCTGGTTTTTCAGTAGCACTTGCAATTGCTGAAGGAAAAACAAAGGCCTTTGAAAAACAATCTATGGAGCTAACCGATGGCCCCAACGGAGAGCAAGGCGGAATTAGTATTCTTAGGTCTGGACCTCAAGAAGAAGAACTCAATTTAGTTGCTAAATATTCTGCTCATGGAAATAGTCATGGTCATTACGACAAGCTTTCATTTTCATTATATCATAAAGGAGAAGAGGTTTTACAAGATTATGGTTTAGCGCGCTTTGTTAATATTGATCAGAAAAATGGCGGAGGATACCTAAAAGAAAACACAACTTGGGCAAAACAAACCATAGCACATAACACCCTTGTGGTTAACGAAACTTCTCATTTTGAAGGGAAATATGCAATTGGAAGTCAATTTCATTCGGACAAATATTTTAGTGTTCTTTCCGAAAATGGAAACCAACTGATCAGTGCAAAAGAAAATAATGCCTATAAAGATGTGAAGATGCATCGTACCCTATTGTTAATCGAAGACGATCGCCTAGATAATCAACTTATTCTGGATGTGTTTAAGGTTGATTCGAAAGATAAAAACCAATACGATTTACCCTATCACTATTTCGGTCAAATTATGTCAACTACTTTTCCGCTTGAGTCACAAGCTTCTCTATTGCCACTGGGGAAAGATAATGGATATCAACATTTATGGCTTCGTTCGAAAGCGAAAAACGGAAAGCCTGTAAACCAGTTAAGCTGGTTTTCTGGCACGACTTTCAGAACCCTTACCATGATGAATACGCCCGAGGATGAATTTCTTTTCACTCAATTAGGCGCCAATGATCCTGAGTTTAATTTAAGGAACGATTCCTCCTTTATAATACGAAGAAAAAATACAGCTGCTACCTTATTTGTATCTGCAATTGAAATACATGGACGTTATAGTCCTGTGAGTGAAATAGCGATAAATGCAACTTCATCTATTAAAAACATTACCAGTACCCTAGATACTGCTGCATATACAGCAATCACGATCGAATTAACCACAGGACAGCCTATTCAAGTGTTTTTATCTAATCAAGATTCAGGTGAAGACCAAAAGCACGCTATTGAGATAAATGGCGAAAAAATGAATTGGACTGGCCCTTATTTAATACAAACAATAAAATAATAACAATGAAAAGTTTTGGAACTAGTAAAGAGTTTTTACTCACAAAAGACATTCCTTGGGAAACTGTAGGTGAGGGTGTAAAAAGAAAAATTATGGGATACGATGATTCAATCATGTTGGTTCACGTAGCCTTTGAAAAAGGAGGTATTGGACCTATGCATCAGCACCATCATTCTCAAGTAACCCATGTTGTTTCAGGATCGTTCGATGTAACCATTGATGGAAAGACGCAAACACTTAAGACTGGAGACAATTTTTATATCCCAACTAATGTGCTTCATGGAGCAATTTGCACCGAAGCGGGAGAATTAATTGATGTTTTTAGTCCAATCCGTGAGGATTTTATGGAATAAAGCGGTCAAACAGTTTGGGGATTCAATTTTTTTAATATATTTGGAAAACCAATTTGGTAAACCAATCTGGTTTTCCAGATCATGTGATATAGAAAAAGGGTAGTTGTACCTACCCTTTTATAATTACTTCAATAACAAGAGGGAAGTAATAAAGACACTGCCTAAGCAATGATTTACAAAGATAAATATTTTTGTTCATATCAACGTTTAGTGCGATCGATTCTTTTTGAAACGATTTTTTAAAAATTAATCAAATTAAACTATCTATTAACAACGTATGAAAATTAAATCTCACGTAACACTGTTGTTTGTTCTTATGGGCGTAGCCTTTGGATTTGCACAAACACAACTCAGTGGATCAGTTACAGATGCAAACGGTGAACCAATACCAGGGGCAACTATAATTGTACAAGAAACTAACAATGGAACAACTTCCGATTTTGACGGAAACTTTTCTATTGCAGTAGAACAAAATGAAAATCTAGAAATTTCTTATTTGGGTTACACTACTCAAATAGTACAGTTTACAGGTCAAGATAATGTAAGCGTAAGCTTAGTTGAAGACTTGAACGAATTGGATGAAATTATAGTTACTGGTTATGGTACTCAAAAGAAGAGCCATTTAACAGGGGCAATCTCTAAAATAACCAATGAGAAATTAGATCAAATTGCGGTTTCGCGTGTAGACGATGCTTTAGTAGGTCAAGTTTCTGGTGTTAATATTTCTGCAACTGAAGGCGAAGCGGGTTCAGCACCGACCATCAGAATTCGTGGAACTGGATCTATTACTGGAAAATCAGATCCTGCTATCGTAGTTGATGGCCTTTTAGTAGATAATGATTACTTAGGTTCATTAGATATGAACGATGTGGCTTCATTTGAAATTTTGAAAGATGCAGCTTCAGGTGCAATTTATGGGTCAAGAGGTGCAAATGGTGTCATCTTAATTACTACCAAAGAAGGTGAAGAAGGAAAAACCAAATTTAGTTATAACACTTTCGTTGGTTTTAAAGAAGCACGCCAAAGTGATGCCTATTCTTTTTCAATTGCTGACGAAGCTGCTGAAGAGTTAGCAGCAACTGGTGCTTTGTCTTCAAGAACACAACGTAAATTACAAATTGGAGTAGATCGTTCTTGGCAAGACGTGATTTTTGATGGTGGTCAAATCACAAGTAATTCTTTTGCAGTTCGTGGAGGAAATAAAAAAACAAAGTACAGCACGGCATTGAATTATGTTCATGACGAAGGGGTATTGTTGACAGATGACTATAAAAAATATAATGTTAAATTAAAAATTGACACCAAATTAAACGATAAGTTCTCAGTAGGAGTGAACCTTAGCCCTTCTTATTCTAATAGAAGACGTTTCGATGGATCTACCCATGATATTCTTCGTCAAACACCTTGGTTGCCATTGTACTTAGACGCTAACACCATTCAGTTTGTTAACCGAGTTCGCGATGGAGGAAAATATGCAAATGCCCAAATTGGAGATTATGCAATACAACGAATGTTTGATGATTGGGATATAGTTAATAATGTTGCAGTTACAAGCGGAACAGATATTAGTAATACTTCTAATACTAATCCAGCTGCAAAAGTATTGGAACGAGATCGTAATGACTATAAATTTAAAATCTATGGAAGCCTATATTTAAAATATAAGATTGCTAAAGGATTGAATTTCAAGACAACAATTTATGGTGATTTTCAAAACACAAAACGTGATCGCTGGCAAGGTGTTCAATCCAATAGAAATGGAGCTTCTGCAGCAAACTACACAACTTCTAGCGAAAACAGAATTCATTTTGTTACAGATAATTTCTTTACCTATGATAAAGAGATTAACGGACATGAGATAAGTGCTATTCTAGGATTTTCAGCTGAGAAGTGGGATACAGAATTTGAGCAATTGTCAGGTGCTGGATATCAATCCGATTTATTACAAACCATAAGCGCTGCAGATCCTACTACTGTTGTAGGACAATCGTATGATTTTACTCAACGTTTGATCTCTTATGTTGCAAGAGTTAACTACGCATACAATGACAAATATTTGGCTTCGGTTAGTGTTCGTCGCGATGGTTATCATGCTTTTGGACCTAATTCTAAATATGGAAACTTCCCTGCAGTTTCGGTTGGATGGAATATTGCCAATGAAGACTTTTTAAAAGGTAATAATGTTTTGAGTAATTTGAAATTTCGTTTCAGTTATGGAGTGTCTGGAAACCCATTCTTTGACACTGGAAATGTTTTGGTTGATAATTTCCCCTTCGAATCTTTATTAGAGTCATCAACCGCAATTGTAGACGGAGTAAGTGCAACTGCATTCAACTCAATCAATATTGCTAACCCTGGTTTACAATGGGAGAGTTCTGTAGAAATTAATCCTGGAATTGATTTTGGATTATTCTCTAATAGAATAACCGGTTCTATTGAATACTATGAACGTACAAGTGATAAACTATTAATTGACAATCCAGTTTCTTCTACCACTGGTTTTAATAGTGCGTTAGTCAATCTTGGAAAAGTGAAAAACAGTGGACTCGAATTAGAGCTTCGCACCAAAAATATAGTAACTGATAACTTCTCCTGGAAATCAACTTTCTTGTTTTCAACAAACGATAACGAATTATTAGATTTTGGAGATTCTGATGGTCAGATTCAAAATGTCGACAGTAAACGTGCAGCTGAATGGGTTAATTCAGTTGGAAACCCAATTTCTTCCTTTTACGGATGGGTTGTTGACCGCGATATTCCATTAGAATTCATTAAAGATCCGTATCACCCGATTGGTGGCGAAGCACAAGATGTTTATGTAAAAGATTTAAATGGAGATGGATTAATTGATGACGATGATAAAACTATTTTAGGTGACCCTTATGCTGATGTTGTTTGGAGTTTAACGAATGAATTTAGACTCGGTAATTTTGATTTGAGTTTCTTAATTCAATCAAGTCAGGGTGCAAAAATTAGAAATGTTGGTGATCAATACATATTCAATCATTTCAATTCTTCTCAAGATTTCGATACATCAACGACTCCTGATCAAGGTTTTATAAAACAAAAAATATTTACGGATGATATCATTCAAGATGCTTCATATATAGCACTACGAAACTTGAATGTAGGATTTAAATTTCCAACAAAAATCTTAACAGATTTGAATATCAATTCAGCAAGGGTTTATGTTTCAGGTCAAAACTTGATTTATAAAACTGCTTCAGATTATACTGGATTTAATCCAGAGTCTATAAATGACACCTCTCCAACGACCTACGGATATCAAAGAGCTGGATCCCCAATATTCAGTACGATTTCATTAGGACTGAATATTGAATTTTAATAAATAAACGAAAAATATATATTATGAAACATATAAAAATTTTAACGCTATTTTTGTTAGGAGCGTTTGTTTCTTCTTGTGAGAGTGATTTCTTAGAGCCTGAATTAACTTCTGCAATCAATGGATCCAATTATTATAAAGATGCGGACCAAGTTGAAACCGCAGTCATCAATATGTATGATGGCCTTCAAGGGGTTAATTCTACTTCTTCAAATGATAACCATTCAACACAAGTAGAATTCTATGTCACTGAAATGCGTTCTGATAACACTAGAACCAAAAGTAGTGAGGGAGAAGCAGCCCAATTTGAAAGCTATACTCTTGAATCAACCAATGGTATTGTTGGTGATTATTACAGAAGTTTTTACAATGTAATTTTTCGCGCTAATACGGTTTTGGAAAATCTAGAATCAGCTGAATCATCTGCTGCTTTATTTGAGGGTGAGGCAAAATTTGTTCGAGCTTACGCTAATTTTAATTTGGTTCGTTTATATGGTGATATTCCGTTAATAGATCAAACTATCGATCCTTTAAATACAGATCTAGCATTTACCCGTGTCCCCGTAGCTCAAGTTTACGAATTAATAGTTAGCGATCTGAATACGGCTATTACAAATTTGAATAATGATTACCGTACCCGAGCATCTCGTTCTGCTGCTCAATCGTTATTAGCTAAAGTTCATCTTACACTTGGTAATTATACAGAAGCTCGCACACTGTTAGAAAGTGTTATTTCGAGTGGTGACTTTTCATTAGAAGCAAACTTCAATGATGTATTTTATAATGAGTCAAATGCT
>PXYQ01000056.1 GCA_003023645.1 Candidatus Arcticimaribacter sp.
ATGGCTGCTCAGTCCCTAACTTAGGGAAACGTGCAGGGGTTTCTAGTGATCCAGATAATTTAGAAGGTTTTGCTGCTGTTTTTGCTCCAAATAATGAAGGTAATCCGGAGCATATTTTCACCGTTAATTATGATGAAGCTACAGGTGGAGGGATGAATTTCTCACAAATGACTCTGCATTATTCTTCTCAATTTACATGGAATTTGCAAGACCAGCCTTGGAACGGTTATGCAGCTTTAGAAGATTTTTATATGTCTTTTGATGATAACGATGAAAGGAGAGCTGCTAGTTTTATTGAAGGACCACAATTGGATTTTGGAGGATCAGCAATTTTAGACTATGCAACTGATGATGGAGAATTACCACTTAATTACACACCAGAAATTAATGAATTACAACCAAATTCTTTAAGAGAGGCAGGTGCACGTCTTGGTAAGTTTAGTTTCAAACAATTTGGTCGTCCAGATATGGATAACGACTTTACGATTTTAAGGTTGGGAGAACTATATCTTATTAGAGCAGAGGCAATGGCAAGAGCAAATAGTGATTGGAGCCTTGCTTTGGATGATGTAAATACAGTAAGAGCCCGAGCCGGAGTATCTGCTTGGTCTTCTATCACTCCTGAGATGTTTTTAGCGGAACGTGGAAGAGAAATGTTCCAAGAATCTTCTAGAAGAACAGATTTGATCCGTTTCGGAAAATATGATGACGCTTGGTGGGAAAAACCAGTGTCGGAAGACTATAAAAGTGTATTTCCAATTCCGTTTGAACAAATTCAAGCAAGTGAGGGTACTTTAACCCAAAACCCAGGTTATTAGTTAGCCTTTTAATTTTTTTATAAAAGAGAGCACTTCGGTGCTCTTTTTTTTTAACGAATATTCAGCATTAACTATTTGTTAATCCTTCAGTCTTGCTACATTTGTTCTACGACACATAAATTATGAGCAAAGAACGTAAAAGAAGAGAAGCTTTAGTATATCATGCCAAACCACGGCCTGGTAAAATTGAAGTCGTTCCTACTAAAAGTTACAATACACAACGTGATCTGGCATTGGCTTACTCGCCCGGGGTTGCAGTTCCCTGTCTTGAAATTGAAAAGAATCCAGAAGATGTTTATAAATACACTAATAAAGGAAATCTAGTTGCGGTAATCTCGAATGGGACAGCCGTTTTAGGTTTAGGTAATATTGGTCCAGAAGCTTCCAAACCTGTGATGGAAGGGAAAGGATTGTTGTTCAAAATCTTTGCTGGAATTGATGTGTTTGATATTGAGGTAGATGCCAAGGATCCAGAAAAATTCATAGAAGCCGTAAAAGCAATTGCCCCTACTTTTGGAGGGATCAATTTAGAAGATATTAAGGCACCCGAAGCTTTTGAAATTGAACGTCGCTTGAAAGAAGAATTGGATATTCCCGTAATGCATGACGACCAACATGGAACCGCAATCATTTCATGTGCAGCTTTATTGAACGCATTGGAATTAGCTGACAAAAAAATAAGTGATGTCCGTATCGTGATTTCAGGCGCGGGAGCTGCTGCAGTTTCCTGTACTCGTTTGTATAAAGCTTTTGGAGCGCATGACGAAAATATAATCATGACCGATAGTAAGGGCGTTATTCGTAAAGATCGCACGTCTTTAACTCCTGAGAAAAAAGAATTTGCCACAGCAATTGATGTCCACACTCTGGATGAAGCAATGGTCAATGCTGATGTGTTTATTGGCTTATCAAAAGCAGATATTGTAAATGTAGACATGTTGAAGGCTATGAATGCCAACCCGATCGTTTTTGCAATGGCAAATCCTGACCCGGAAATAGAATATAATTTAGCCTGTTCTGTCCGTGATGATATTATTATGGCGACTGGCCGCTCAGATCATCCTAATCAAGTGAACAATGTTTTAGGGTTTCCTTTTATCTTTAGAGGAGCGCTTGATGTTCGTGCGACTAAGATTAATGAAGCCATGAAAATGGCAGCGGTAGAAGCTTTGGCTGAATTGACTAAAAAGCCAGTTCCAGAACAAGTTAATATTGCTTACCAAGAAACCAATTTGTCTTTTGGACGCGACTATATCATTCCAAAACCCTTTGATCCTCGACTGATCGAGGAAGTGCCAATTGCCGTTGCAAAAGCAGCAATAGCCTCGGGAGTTGCTAAAGAACCGATTGAAGATTGGGAAAAATATAGAGAGCAACTTGCAGGATTGATTGGAAAAGATCAAAAAATGATCCGCCTCATTCATGACCGTGCTCGATCGGCACCAAAGAAAATTGTGTTTGCAGAAGCAGATCAATTGGACGTTCTCAAGGCAGCTCAAATTGTCATGGAAGAAGGTATTGGTCAGCCGATACTTTTAGGAAGAAAAGATGTGATTTCTGATTTGATGGAATCGATTAACTTCCATGAAGAGGTTACGATTTTAGACCCAAAAAGCGATGAGCAGTTAGAAATAAAAAGTAAATACGCTAATCTTTTATGGGAGGAACAGAAAAGAAAAGGAGTAACATTATACGAAGCAGAATCTTTGATGCGGGAGCGAAACTATTTTGCAGCAATGATGGTGAAGAATGGGGATGTAGATGCAATGCTTTCGGGCTATTCTAGAAACTATGCGTCCGTAATCAAACCTGTACTTGATGTTGTTGGAAAAGATAAAGGCGTCTCGAAAATTGCAGCTACAAATATGATGCTGACCGATCGAGGACCGATTTTTATCTCGGATACGTCTATTAATATTGATCCAACGGCTAAAGAATTGGCTAAAATCGGTTTTATGACCTCTAAAATAGTTGAGATGTTCGGAATCAAACCTGTTATGGCGATGTTATCGTACACCAATTTTGGATCTTCGAAACATCCCAACGCAGGAAAAGTAACTGATGCGGTAGCCTATCTACATCGATACTACCCAGATTTAGTTGTAGACGGTCCTTTACAGTCTGATTTTGCTTTGAACCGAGACATGTTAGAAGAACGATTTCCTTTTTCAGAAATCGCTAAAAAGAATGTCAACACGTTGATTTTTCCAAATTTAGAATCGGCAAACATCACCTATAAATTGATGAAAGAGCTGAACAAAAACCAATCGGTTGGGCCTATTTTATTAGGATTAAAAGAACCTATTCACGTACTTCAATTAGGAGCCAGCGTCGACGAGATTGTGAATATGGCTGCAGTTGCAGTAATTGATGCGCAACAAAAGCAAAAAAGATGATTGCACAGATTAAAGGTAAATTAGTTGAAAAACATCCTACCCATGTAATTATAGATTGCAACGGTTTGGGGTATATGGTTCATATATCCTTACATACCTTCGGACAATTGGGAGATGACGAATCCATCAAACTGTATACGCATTTACAAGTCAAAGAAGATTCTCATACGTTGTTTGGTTTTTTTCAACCGATTGAGCGTACCGTTTTTAGGCTTTTAATCTCTATTTCTGGGATTGGAGCAAGTATTGCTCGAACCATGCTTTCGTCTATGTCACCCCAAGAAATTCAGCATGCTATCTTAAGCGAAAACTTAGCGGCAATTAAAGGTGTAAAAGGAATTGGCCTCAAGACCGCTCAGCGTGTTTTGATTGAACTAAAAGACAAGGTTCAGAAAATTGAAGGAAATGATGAGATTCCTGTACTTCAAAGCAATAGAACCAAAGAAGAAACGTTATCAGCATTGGAGGTCCTTGGTTACCCAAGAAGACAATCTGAGAAAGTAGTTGATAACATCCTTCAAAGCACCCCTGATAGTTCCATTGAGGAATTGATTAAAATCGCTTTGAATAAATTGTAAAAACCCTTTGGTTAGAACAAAGAGTGCCTTTTTTTATATTCTTCGCCTAAGCATTTTAGTAGTGCTTTTACTAGGATCTACTACTGTTGCCACCCTGTACGGCCAAGATACTGCCGACTCTTCATCCGAGTTAGGCAACATTGCATTTCCTCAAAATGATAACCCATTAGATAATTATATTTACGATACCGAACGTGAAGTTTATGTATATGTTCAATCTGATGGTAATTACCCTTTAAATATACCATTAGTTCTTTCACCGAAAGAATACGAACGCTTGGTGCTTAAAGAACAAATGAATGCTTATTTCAAAGACAAAGTAAGTACTATTTCTCAGAAAAAAGGAAGCATTCAAGATTCGGCTCAAAGAGATCTTTTACCAGAATTATATGTGAACTCGAAATTTTTTACTTCTATTTTTGGAGGAAATGAAATTGATGTTACACCTCAAGGTTCCATAGGAATTGATTTAGGAGTGCGCTATCAAAAAACAGATAACCCATCGTTTTCTCCCCGAAACAGAAGGAATTTTGGTTTTGATTTTGATCAACGCATCAACTTAAGCTTATTAGGAAAAATAGGTGAACGTTTACAAATTACGGCCAATTATGACACCGAATCAACTTTTGATTTTCAAAACTTAGTTAAATTAGAATTCAACCCTCCTAAAGTAAATGAGTTGAAAGACTATTTGCCTAGTTCCATTAAAGAAAAAAAAGAAGCCTTAGAAGGAAAAGCAAATCAGGTGATTGACAAGGTGTCGGGATTTGCAGATAAGATAAACGATAAAGTATCTGCGGTAGAAGACAAGATATCTGCTGTTCAAGATAAGGTTTCGGCTGTTCAAAACAAGGCAAGCGAATATCAAAATAAAATCAATGATTTTCTAAACAAACCTGCTTCTGAGGATGCTATTTTACAGAATATTGATATTGGAAACGTCAGCATGCCGCTCAACAGTACCCTTATTTCTGGTGCACAAAGTTTAATGGGGGTTAAAGCTGAGGTTAAATTCGGGCGAACTAACATTACTGGAGTTTTTGCAGAGCAACGTTCACAAGCGCAGTCAGTAATTGCACAAGGGGGTGGAACATTACAGGAATTCTCTTTATTTGCTTTGGATTATGAAGCGGATCGTCACTTCTTTTTGGCACATTATTTTAGAGATAACTACGATGCCTTTCTAAAAACCTATCCCTACATCAACTCTCCTATTCAAATAACCCGAGTTGAGGTTTGGGTTACCAACCGTCAATCCCAAACCAATAATATCAGAAACATCATCGCACTTCAAGATTTAGGTGAAGCAGATCCAAACAACACAAAAGTAGATGAATTAAATAGCTCTTTTTTTAATGCACCAACCCCCCGAGGCATTCCGGCTAACGAAGCCAATAAGCTAAACCCCGATACGAATGCTTCAGGATCTTTCCTTACCGATGCGATTCGGGATGTTGCAACGGTTCCAAATGGTTTCGGCGTGCTGAATGGTCGAATTAAAGAAGGGTTTGATTACGCAGTATTAGAAAGTGCCAGAAAATTGCAAACGACAGAATACACTCTGAACCCACAGTTAGGATATATCTCCTTAAACCAACGCCTCAGTAACGACGAAATATTAGGGGTAGCCTTTCAATTTACATTCCAAGGTAAAGTGTATCAAGTTGGAGAGTTTGCCAACGGAGGTATAGAGGGCACTTCAATTGTTGCTAGTAGCACTCAAAGTCAAGTTCCAACGGTAGCTACAAATAACCTTGTTGTTAAGTTATTGAAAAGTACAATTACCGATGTTCGTCAGCCTGTTTGGGATTTGATGATGAAAAACATTTACAACACAGGTGCCTTTCAATTGGAGCAAGAAGATTTTCGATTGAATATCTTGTACTCCGATCCATCGCCGATCAATTATTTGCCGGCTGTAGATGCTTCGATATGGCCAGAGGCATTAAAAAATCAAATCCTACTTCGTACCTTAAGTTTAGATCGACTGAATTTATATAACGATCCAGAGCCAGAGGGCGATGGGTTTTTTGATTTCGTTCCTGGAATTACCGTCGATCCTCAATATGGAAGAATTATTTTTCCAACAGTCGAACCTTTTGGAGAAACCATCTTCAAGCTTTTAGACAATCCAGACGCTTCTAACGAGCAATATGCAAATGAAATGACCTACAATGCCAATCAGGCAAAGTACGTATTTCGAGACATGTATGCACTTACACAAGCAGGAGCTTTAGAGACTTCAGAGCAAAATAAATACCAAATCAAAGGACGCTATAAATCAGCAGGAGGAGACGGAATTGCCATTGGAGCTTTTAATGTCCCGAGGGGATCGGTTTCTGTAACCGCAGGTGGTCGGGTCTTGCAAGAAGGTTTAGATTATACTGTAAACTACCAAATTGGGCGCGTAAAAATTCTGGACCCAGCCCTGCAAGCTTCTAATATTCCCATTCAGATTTCAGTAGAAAACAATTCTTTTTTTGGGCAACAAAACAAGCGTTTTTCTGGTTTTGATATCATACACCAGTTTAATAATAACTTCGTAATCGGTGGGACTTTAATCAATTTGAGCGAAAACCCATTGACCCAAAAAGCGAATTATGGTACAGAGCCTGTCAACAATACCATGATCGGATTAAACACCAATTTTTCAACGGAACTACCTTTTTTAACCCGATTAGTCAATAGACTGCCTAATATTGAAACAACTGCTCCTTCGCGCATTTCGTTCCGGGGAGAAGTAGCTACCTTTATTGCTGGAGATCCTAAAAACACCCAGTTGGAAGGAGAAACGAATGTTTATTTAGACGACTTTGAAGGTGCTCAAACTAACGTTGATGTTAAAGGGTTTTTTGCTTGGAATTTAGCGAGTGTACCTTCTGAAGGTTTCGAAGGTTCACAAGCTGGAGTTGACGATTTAACCGCAGGTCACAACCGTGCAAAACTTGCCTGGTATAGTATCGATCCAATTTTTTACACCTCTCAATCTCGTCCGCAAGGAATTGGGAATGATGATATCTCGTTGAATACTACACGACGTATTTTTATCAATGAAATTTTCCCAGAACAAGATTTAGTTCAAGGGCAATCGACTTTTCAGCCAACACTAGACTTAGCTTATTTTCCCGAAGAAAAAGGGCCATATAATAATCAAGAAACGGATGCCTTTGTTGCAAATCCCGAAAAGAATTGGGGGGGTGTGATGCGTTCAATCAATGCAACCAACTTTGAACAATCGAATGTAGAGTTTATTGAGTTCTGGTTACTGGATACGTTCACCGAATTAGAAACTCCTGATCAAGACCTTGGGTCGTTGATCTTTCATTTAGGTAACATTTCTGAAGATGTTCTGAAAGATGGTCGTAAACAATATGAAAATGGTTTACCTGGATCAGAACCTGTTGCTACCAACGAAACTAATTGGGGGAAAACACCAGCAGCCCAATCCTTACTCTATGCGTTTAATACGGTTGAAGAGGACCGCTTGCTACAAGATGTAGGTTTTGATGGTTTGAATGATGCTGAAGAACGTTTAGTTTATCCTAACGGACCTATAAATGATCCCGCTGGAGATAATTATGAATATTTTGTTCAGGCTTCGGGAGGCATTGTGAATCGCTATAAAAACTACAATGGTACCGAAGGAAATTCACCTATTGCCTTTTCAGATACAAACCGCGGGAGTACTGCAGAGCCCGATACCGAAGACATCAACCGTGACCAAACCATGAATACGATTGACAGTTACTTTGAATATCGTGTCCCAATTGCTAAAAACATGACCGTTGGTAATCATCCTTTCATTACTGATGTTCGCGAAAATGTAACCGTTGATCTTCCCAATGGACAACAATTAACTTCTCGATGGATTCAGTTTAAAGTACCCATAGACAAACGTTATTATCAGGGAACAAGTTTCAACACCTATTTCGACAACATCAATGGGATTGAAGACCTTCGCTCGATCCGTTTCATGCGAATGGTTTTAAGTGAATTTGAAACGCCAGTAGTCTTTAGGTTTGGAACTTTAGATTTAGTGCGTGGTGACTGGAGACGTTACAATCAATCATTGAATGAAACTGTTCTGGCTAATGTAAATACCACTGTGGATATTAGTACCGTTAATGTTTTAGAAAACGAAAACAGGGTTCCAATTAATTATGTTTTACCACCGGATATTCAACGAGAGCAAATCAACAACAACAACACCATTGTTCGACAAAACGAACAATCGTTATCTTTTCGAATTTGTGATTTACAACCCATGGATTCTCGAGGGATATACAAGAGCGTTGAAATTGATTTAAGACAATATAAGAAGTTGAAAATGTTCCTGCATGCGGAATCTGTTCAAGGTCAAACTCCATTGCCTGGCGAAGGAACACAAGACGAGTACGACAAACGCTTGGTTGCGTTTATTCGAATTGGTACAGATTACAAAGACAATTATTATCAAATTGAAGTGCCATTGAAACCTTCTTCTTTTATGGAAGGCGCATCCAACAAATTGAGTGCGCAGGAGGTTTGGCAACCCGACTTTAATTCGATTGACGTTCCGATTGAAATTTTATCAAAACTCAAGGCTGCAAGTATAGGAAAGATTTCTAATGGGTCGATTTACTACGACGAAGACCTTAATGTCATTGACGAGTTCACTCCAATTAGTTCCTTGCCCGGAGATAAAAGATATAAGTTTTCGGTACGAGGAAACCCTTCGTTGGGATCAATAAAAACCATGATGATTGGCGTTAAAAACCCCTCACAAACAGTAGGTGATGTTCTGTGTGGCGAAGTGTGGTTTAACGAATTACGGATCGCAGGAATTGATAGTCAAGGAGGTTGGGCAGCCATAGGGTCGCTCGATGCTAACCTAGCTGATTTTGCGACAATAAGCGCTTCTGGTCGAATATCTACCATTGGTTTTGGGTCTATTGAGCAATCACCAAATGAACGCAGTAGAGAAGATTTAGCACAATATGATTTTGTGACGAATGTTAACGTAGGGCAATTATTACCCAAAAAGTGGGGCGTGCAAATTCCATTAAACTACAACGTAGGAGCAACGCAAATTACTCCAGAGTACGATCCTTTTTATCAAGATCTTCGTCTAAAAGATCGTTTGGCAACAGCTACGAGTAAGTCTCAGCGCGATACCATAAAAAATCAAGCAATTGATTACACCGAACGAAAAAGCATCAGCCTCATCGGAGTTCGAAAGAATGGTGGTGCCGCCAAACCTCGTTTTTACAATTTAGAAAACCTTGATTTTTCGTATGCCTATAATGAGTTTTCTCATCATGATTATGAAATTCAAAACCAGTCCAATAAAACGGTCGCCCTTTCGGCAAATTACAATTATGGCTTTACACCTTTAGAGATCAATCCTTTTAAAAAAATAAAAGCCCTCAACCGAAAAAAATACTGGCAATGGCTCAGAGAGGTAAACTTTAATTTAGTGCCAAACAACATAGCGATCAGTTCTAAAATCGATCGATTGTTTAATAGCCAACAGTTTAGAGAAGTTTACACAGAAGGAGTAGACACATCACAACAGCTTGCTTTACCAGATTTGCAGCAACGTAATTTCTTGTTCGATTGGACCTATAGCATCAACCACAACATTACCCGATCCCTGAAAATGAATTTTACAGCTTCGAGTAATAATATAGTGCGTAACTATTATCAAGAAAATAACGAAGGCGCTACTTCTGTAGATAAAAGCAAGAATATATGGGACGGTCTTTGGGATGTTGGAGACCCAAACAGGCATTTCCAAGCCCTAACCTTGAACTATAAATTACCGTTCAAGTACATTCCGTTTTTGAGTTTTATTGATGCGAATTATAGTTACACGGGAGATTTTAGTTGGCAACGTGGGTCAGATGTCTTGGCTGACGTTGAAGATCTAGATGGTAATGTTTTGGGGATTGTAAATACGGTACAAAACGCCAACACACAAACCCTAAACGGATCGATCTCTATGGATCGGATTTATCGAATCTTTGGAATTCAAAAAAATCAAAAAAACATAAGACAAATATTATCTAAAAAGGTAGTCGACCCCAATGCACCAGAAGCTAAGGATAAGCCTAAAAAGAAGAAGAAAAAGAAAGTGCTTCGTTCGGTAGCAAATGTACTTTCAATAATGAAACGGGTTCAATTTACGTATAGCGAAAACAACGGAAAGGTATTGCCAGGGTATTTACCCACCCTAGGGTTTGGTGGGACTTTGCAGCCAACAGCAGCTTTTACTTTTGGAAGCCAGGCCGATATTCGTTATGAAGTTGCCCGAAACGGATGGTTGACCGATTTCCCAGATTTCAATCAACAATTTACGCAGGTGCACAACAGTCAATTAAAAATAACCGGGCAATTGGATTTTGGAAAAGGTTTGTTAATCGATTTAACTGCCGAACGAAATTTTTCTGAAAACTTATCTGAAAACTTTTCTGTTATAAACGGCTCCTATGTTCCTTTAAATCCGAACAGCTACGGGAACTTTGGAATGTCGACCTTACTCATTAGAACAGCTTTCAATAGACCTTCAGGTTCATTCAACCCCAACTTTGAGAAATTCAGAACACATCGATTAGTTGTCGCGCAGCGTTTAGCATCAGCAGCAGGAATTCCGATTACCGATGTAGACGAAGAAGGCTATCCAAGAGGATATGGAAGATCGAGCCAATCGGTTGTTATTCCAGCTTTCCTTGCAGCGTATTCCGGTTCGTCTGCAGAACAAGTGTCGCTGGATCCGATTAAGAAAACGCCTTTACCCAACTGGAACTTAAAGTATACCGGCTTGATGAATGTCAAATCTCTTAAGAAAATATTCAATCGATTTTCACTTACCCACGCTTACCGTTCGAGTTATACGATCAATAATTTTCAAACGAATCTAGACTACGATCCATCCTTTCCAAATCAAGTAGATGACGGTGGAAATTTTGTTCCTTCTATTTTGTTTTCTAACCTGAATCTGGTGGAGCAATTTAATCCGCTCATACGAATTGATTTAGAATTGAAAAACTCGTTTAAGTTTTTAGCAGAACTCAAAACAGACCGTGCCCTTTCGCTGAGTTTAGATAATAATTTATTGACCGAATCTAGTGGGCAAGAATATATCGTTGGGATGGGATACCGCCTCAAAGATTTACGTTTTAGAACTCGAATTGGTGGAAGAAGAAAAACCCTCAAAGGTGATTTAAATATTAAAGCCGATTTATCGTATCGAAACAACATTACAGTTTTGAGGAATTTAGAAATAAACGACAATCAAGTAACCGCTGGACAGACCCTCTGGTCTATAAAGGTATCAGCTGATTATGCCTTATCTAAAAACCTAACAAGTCAGTTCTTTTACGATCATAACTTTTCGGAATTCGCAATTTCTTCTGCTTTCCCACAAACCTCAATTCGATCAGGGATAATCATTCGATATAATTTTGGTAATTGATTGTGAGAATCTGTTATATTTGTTTCTTTAAAACAAAGAATAGATGAATACACCGGATACATTACACTATACCAAAGACCACGAATGGATTTCAATTGAAGATGGAATCGCAACTGTTGGCGTTACCGATTTTGCTCAAAGTGAATTAGGAGATATTGTTTATGTCGAAGTAGAAACCTTAGACGAACAAATAGGGATAAGTGAAGTTTTCGGAACAGTAGAGGCTGTAAAGACCGTTTCCGACCTTTTTATGCCACTTTCGGGAACTATTATTGAATTCAACGAATCACTAGAGGATGAGCCAGAAATGGTAAATGAGGATCCTTACGGTAAAGGGTGGATGATTAAAATTAAACTGGACAATCCAGGAGAAGTTAGTGAACTTTTGGACGCTGCGGCTTATAAAGAATTGATCGGTGCCTAGATATCTGTTTTCCATTGCAGCATACAGCATTGGAGTTTTCATTGTTTTCCTTTCCACCGTTGCTTTACGTTTACCGATTAAAGAAATCCCTGGTTTTGGAGTTGATAAACTAGCCCACGGTTTTGCCTATTTTTGTTTTGCAACAAGTGTGTTTGTGGCATTGAATTTGGATTGGAAGTTAGAAACCGCCAAAAAGTGGACAATAATTAGCTCATTTTCATTGGGTTTGTTGCTCGAAATCGTTCAGGGAAGCCTTTTATCCTACCGAAGTTTTGAGGTCTATGATTTGTTAGCGAACACTCTAGGAATTGTTTTCTTTATTTTTTTATCAAAAAGAGTTAAAAAGTTATTGTCAAATGCCGTATTTTTATAAATTAGCTATCTAAATAAAGTTCTATGCAATTGAAAAAAAATCCTAAAGCTGATCTGACCAAAAACAGCAGCTTATATTTCGCCATAGGTCTTGCCTTGGTTCTCTTGTTCTCGTGGCAAGCGATCGAGTGGAAGACGTACGAAAAATCAGCTTTCGACTATCAAGCGCTTAACGTTGATGACGAAGATGATGAAGAAGTGCCAATTACAGAACAACTAAAAACACCACCACCTCCACCACCTCCACCACCAGCTCCCGAAGTAATCGAGATTGTTGAGGATGAAGAAGAGGTTGAAGAAACGGTAATAGAATCTACTGAAACCGATCAAGAAGAGATTGTTGAGGTTGAAGACATTGAAGTTGAAGACGATTTCGATGATGTAGATGTTCCTTTTGCAGTTATTGAAGATGTTCCTTTATTTCCTGGTTGTGAGCGTGTAGCAAAATCAGAACGAAGAGCCTGTTTCCAAGAAAAAATGAATAAGCACATTCGTAAGAATTTCCGTTATCCTGAAATTGCTCAGGAAATGGGAATCCAAGGAAGAGTTTATGTAAACTTTATCATTTCAAAAGACGGAAGTATCACTAACGTAAGAATGCGTGGACCAGATAAAAACTTAGAAAAAGAGGCAGCTCGAATCATTTCGAAGCTTCCAAAAATGATACCCGGAAAACAAAGAGGACGCCCAGTTCGTGTTCCTTTCAGTATTCCAATTACGTTTAGATTAAACTAAAACAACTCTTGTTGTTTGTTGAAGCCCGAAGGAAACTTCGGGCTTTTTGTTTTTAGCGTTTAGCGTCCACTGGCATGGTAGTTGTTTGATTAGAAGTGTATCACCTAAATCCCTGCATCATGAAACTCAAAAAAAATCCAAAAGCAGACCTATCCAAAGACAGCAGTCTTTATTTCGCAATCGGCCTAACCATCGTTCTTTTCTTTACGTGGCAATCCATCGAATGGAAGACGTATGAGAAATCAGATTTTATAATTCAAATACTTAATGTTGATGACGAAGATAGCGAAGAAGTACCAATCACAGATCATATAAAAACGCCACCACCCCCTTTACCACCTCCACCTCCTGAAGTAATTAAGATTATTGAAAATGAAAAAGAGATTGAAGAGACATTAATAGAATCTACTGAAACTGATCAAAATGAGATTGTAGAAGTCGAAAACATTGAAGTTGAAGAGGATTTCGATGATGGAGACGTTCCTTTTGCTATCATCGAAGAGGTGCCTATTTTTCCTGGCTGTGAAGTTGTGTCGAAATCCGAACAAAAAAAGTGCTTTCAGAAAATGATTTTTATGCACATTAATAAAACCGTTCGTTACCCTGAAATTGCGCAGGAAATGGGAATTCAAGGAAAGGTTTATATGCGCTTTGTGATCGAAAAAGATGG
>PXYQ01000057.1 GCA_003023645.1 Candidatus Arcticimaribacter sp.
GGGCGAGTGTCACATCGAGTGAACGGAGGAACGACGTTTGTATCGAGATGGACTCACTCGGTAATGAGAAAGGATCTCGATACGTTTGCGAAAAGCAAACACTCGATCTGACAAAAGGTAGTGACATACTCAAGCGGGGATCTCGATACGTTTGCGAAAAGCAAACACTCGATCTGACCAGGGCGAGTGTCACATCGAGTGAACGGAGGAACGACGTTTGTATCGAGATGGACTCGATCTGACCATGCTTTGAAATCCCAAAGCATTTTGTATCTTCTTCCCATAAAATATTATACGAATGTCTGCACCAAAACGACTTTTTCTACTGGATGCCTTTGCGCTAATTTTCAGGGGCTATTACGCTTTTATTAAGAACCCTAGGATTAATTCTAAGGGGATGGATACCTCTGCTATTTTTGGGTTTATGAACTCCATGCTCGATGTGATTAAACGAGAAAAACCAGACCACCTGGCGGTTTGTTTTGACAAAGGAGGTTCCGTTTCCCGAAGAGAACTTTTTGGAGCATACAAAGCCAACAGGGATGAAACCCCAGAAGCTATTAAAATTGCTGTTCCCTACATTCAAAAAATCCTAGAAGGAATGCAAATTCCTGTTATTGAAAAAGCAGGCTTTGAGGCCGATGATATCATTGGAACTCTAGCCAAGCAAGCGGAAAAAGAGGGTTTTAAAACCTTTATGGTTACCCCAGACAAAGATTTTGCACAGTTGGTTTCTGAAAACATATTCATGTACCGCCCTGCTCGAATGGGCAACGGAATTGAAATCTGGGGGATCCCAGAAGTACAGGCTAAGTTTGAGATTGAGCGTCCCGAACAAGTAATTGACTATCTCGGAATGATGGGAGACGCAGTCGATAATATCCCCGGACTCCCAGGAGTGGGCGATAAGACCGCTAAAAAATTCCTAAAAGAATATGGTAGCATGGAGGCCTTACTGGAAAACACCCATGAGCTGAAAGGTAAAATGAAAGAAAAAATCGAAGCCAATAAGGAGTTGGGAATGCTTTCCAAAGAATTGGCAAAAATCATATTGGATGTTCCCGTTACTTTTGAAGCGGATGCTTATAAACTAAGTGATCCAGATTTTGAAGCGGTACAACCGCTGTTCGAAGAACTGGAGTTCCGAAGAATGCAAGAAACCATTCAGCGTATTTTCAATGCTTCAGAGGCTGTTGCTGCGCCAGTACAAAAAACTGCAGCTGCCAGTCCAACTCCACAAGCCAACAACGGACAAATGGATTTGTTCGCAACGGCTGGAGCCGGTACAACCTCCGTTGAGGAAGCCGTCCACAGCAAGCAAACGCTTGGAACTACCTCCCATGCGTATCAATGTATCGACAGCCCCCTAGCCTTATCTCTTTTACTGGAGAAATTACACACACAAAAAAGCGTGTGTTTTGACACAGAAACGACCAGCCTCAACGCGCTGCAAGCGGAATTGGTTGGGATTGCTTTTAGCTGGGAAAATCACAAAGGTTATTACCTGCCTTTCCCAGCCGATCAAGAGGAAGCACAAAAGCTCATCGAACAGGTTCGCCCTTTCTTTGAACATCCCGATATTGAGAAAATTGGACACAACCTCAAGTACGATCTCAAGGTTTTATCGAACTACAAACTCAGTGTAAAAGGCCCTTTGTACGACACCTTAATTGCCCATTATTTGATCAATCCAGATCGCCGCCATGGAATGGATATTCTGGCAGCTTCTTACCTCAATTACGAGCCCAAACCCATTACTGATTTAATTGGTAAAAAAGGAAAAAACCAAGGCTCCATGCGCGATGTTTCTTTGAAAGATCAAACCCAATACGCCGTGGAAGATGCCGACATTACTTGGCAATTGAAACAGCACTTTGAGAAAGAATTGACTGCTGCCGAAAATCAAGATTTATTCCGAACAGTTGAACTCCCATTACTCCCTGTGCTTACCGCAATGGAGCAGGAAGGAATTAATTTAGATGTTCCTTTCTTAACGAATTTTGCAGTAACCCTTGAAGAAGATAGTGCGCGTTTGCAAGCTCAAATTTTTGAAGCAGCTGGAGAAGAATTCAACTTGGCTTCGCCTAAACAATTGGGCCACATTTTATTCGATAAACTCAAATTAGTTGACAAGCCCAAAAAAACCAAAACCGGTCAATATTCTACCGCAGAAGATGTGCTGTCGTATTTGGCAAAAGACCACTCCATCATCGCCGATATTCTCACTTGGCGTTCTACGCAAAAACTGTTGAGTACCTACGTTATTGCTTTACCCAACGAAATAAACCCTAAAACAGGACGGGTGCACACAGTGTATAACCAGGCCGTTGCAGCCACCGGGCGTTTGAGTAGTAATGCGCCCAACCTGCAAAACATTCCTATTCGGACGGAACTGGGGCAACAGGTCCGTAAGTCATTTATCCCGCGCGATGAAAACCACGTCTTACTCGCTGCCGATTATTCGCAAATTGAATTGCGGATTATTGCGGCATTGAGCAAGGACCCTTCTATGGTTGCCGCCTTTCAAAACAACGAAGATATTCATGCGACTACAGCCGCTAAAGTATTCGATGTGCCCCTAGAAGAGGTTACTCGAACACAGCGGAGCAATGCCAAGACCGTAAATTTTGGGATCATATATGGGGTTTCTGCCTTCGGTCTGAGTCAACAAACCGACCTGAGTCGTGCAGAATCTAAAGAATTGATTGACACCTATTACGCAAGTTACCCCGAACTGAAAGCCTATATGAGTTCACAAGTCGATTTTGCTCGGGAAAATGGATATGTAGCAACCGTTTTGGGTCGCCGTCGTTACCTTAAAGATATATTATCTCAAAATGCAATCGTACGTGGTGCAGCAGAACGCAATGCAATCAACGCTCCGATTCAAGGAAGTGCAGCCGATATCATTAAGATTGCTATGATTAAAATTCACAACCGCATGGAAGCAGGAGATTGGAAAGCCAAGATGCTCCTTCAAGTACATGATGAATTGGTTTTTGATGTTCCCAAAACAGAGGTTGAATCGTTGAGTGCAATGGTGAAAGAAGAAATGGAAAATGCATTTAGCCTAGACGTTCCATTAGTCGTTGACCTTGGCGTTGGAAATAATTGGCTGGAGGCGCATTGATGATAGCGTTTTGAGAGTGACCCCCATCTCGATAAGTTTGCGAAAAGCAAACACTCGATGTGACACTCTAACCATGGTCAGATCGAGTGTGTATATCGTTCTCGATACATTTGCGAAAAGCAAACACTCGAACTGACATACCCGCAAGATTATCACTACCCATTGTCAGATCGAGTGATCCCATCTCGATACATCCTCCTATCGTCGGACACTCGATGTGACACCACTCTTGTGACACTATACCCATTGTCAGATCGAGTGATTCGCTGAAAGCGAATTGTATCGAGATCATGCTAAAACCTAAAAGTAGCACCCATTAAAAAGTTAGTTCCTGCTTGCGGATAGTACCCTACTCCTTCTATAGTCGTTACAACTCCAGAGACAGAATAATCATCGTCGAAGGTGTAAAAGTATCCGTTGGATGTGTACAACTCATTGAATATGTTATTGACTAACAAAGAAAACTGTGCTTCTTTGATCCAACTATTGGGTGTCCAAACATAACTTATATTAATGTCGTTGGTCAAGTATGCTTCTAACTTAGAAAGGTCCGCATCGATATTACCCATGTACTGCTCGCCTACATATTTTGAAAGTAAAGCAATTCTAAAAACAGTGCTCGGTGCATACACTAAATTACTCGCGCCTACAATACTCGGAGAATAAGAAATGTTGGTTGTCCCAAGGTTTTGAAGTAGTCCATCTCTTTTGAAATAAAAATCTTTATTCTTATTGGAACTCACAGCAAGATTGGGTTGCCATACCCATTGTTCTGCGAATTGAATTGCAGCTTCGATTTCCAAACCAAAACGGTAACTAGCACCACTATTGGTTCGAATGGGTTCACCAACGGCATCCAAAGCACCCGTCAATACCAATTGGTTTTCATAATCCATATAATAGAGATTGGCTTGTAGCTGAACTTTTTCTTCTTTAAAACGCCATCCAGCTTCAAAGTCGTTTAAAGATTCTGACTTAGGAGTTCCATTTTCATAATCACTCCGGTTGGGTTCTCGTTGTGCTTTTGCGTACGAAAGATAAAGACGTGAAGCCTCCGACGCACGATACGTAATCCCAGCCTTGGGGTTGAAAAAAGAAAGGGTGTCATCAATTGCAATTGGTTCCGGACCCTTTACCGTTCCTCTTGAATTATAAGCAACCATTCTATATTGTAGGTCGGCGTAAACCGTCCAAGCAGTTCCCAAACGCTGGGTTACTTTGGAATACACATTAAAATCTTTCTTGTCTGCATTACTTTCATAAAACCGATGGTTTGGAGCTGCATTACTAGCATATTGCGCCCAAATTAAATTCCCGAAATGAGCTCCATTGTAGGTGCTATAAGAGCCTCCAAAGACCGCATTGGTTTGGTTACTATCGTAATTTAAAGAAAAGGTTCCAACATAAAAATTATTGTCTAACCATTTACGACTGATATTCTCAGTTGTGTCAATTGTTGTTCCACCACTGACTAGCGGTGTGATTTGTAAATAATCGAAATTAACCTCATCGCCAAAAGCAATGTTTTGAGTTGCCCAAAGGTCATTGTATTCTTCGTAATACCCACGTCCATAGGTATAGTTCAATCCAATTGTAGAAGACCAAAAACTGTTGTATTGTTGTGTCCAATGAAATTGAAAATGGTCTTGCTTGTAGTTATCAACTTGATTGTCGTAATGCCCTGTTAAAACTCCAGAGCTATCGTACATCTCTCCTGCTTTATTGTAGGTTCTGTTGGTAGCTAGAGTTCCCGAATCGATCCCATACCAAGACTGATAGGTGATCTCACTTCCACCAAAAGTAAGGGCTTTAATTAAGGTGTTTTGGTCTTTATAAAGGCCTTGAAAAAAATATGATTTTAGATCAGAAGAAGCTCGATCAATATAACCATCAGAAGCAATTGTAGCTACGCGTCCAGAAAGTTCGAAACGCTCATTGAGGAGTCCTGTTGAGAATTTAATGGTATTTTTAAAAGTGTTGAAACTTCCTAAACTACTTGCAATTTCTGCAAAAGCTTGATCCGATACGCCTTGCGTTATTAAGTTAAGACTGGCGCCGAAAGCACCTGCACCATTGGTAGAAGTACCCACACCACGATTCAGCTGAATGTTGTCTACAGAGGAAGTGAAGTCAGGAAGATTGACCCAAAAAGTTCCTTGAGACTCCGAATCGTTGAACGGTATTCCATTGATGGTTACGTTTACACGAGAAGCGTCGCTCCCTCGAACTCGAATTCCGGTGTATCCAATTCCAGCTCCCGCGTCACTGGTGGTTACTACACCTGGTAAAAAGTTGAGGAGTATTGGTAAATCTTGACCTAAATTACGTTCTTTCAAAGCTTCGGTTTGCACCTCCGAAAAAGTAAGGGGTTGATTTTCATTGACGCGCAATCCCGAAACACTGACTTCTTCAAGGCTTATTAAAGGATTGATTAAGCTATCGGTTAGCTGCTGTTGTTGTTGTGCTATAAGAGAAGTAGTTCCCAACAACAAAGACCAAAGTATACAAGGTAATTTCATTCGAAAAAATATATTTCACGAATAACAAAGGGCAACTATTCTTAGTTTAATTATAAAAAAATCTACTTCCCTTAGCAGCATTACCTGCCCAGGTTCATAGGGTATGATCTCAGCTCGTTATTTAGAGCACCCCTTAGAGAAAGGACAAAATTACTATTTTTTTTGTTCTAAACAATCATTAATTGTTTTAAGCGAACGAAAAGTTGCAGTAGGAATTTCGACAAAAATAGAGTTCCAGTATCCCATACTTCCATTCCATAGTCCTGGGAGTTCAAATGTTTTTATTGGCTGACCCATTTGGATTTTCTCTGAGATTATTGATCGCCCACTATCTTTGTAACGATCCAATTCCCATGTGTTATCCTCAAAATCTTTTAAGCCACAAACCATATTGACGGGGTTAAAGAAAAGAGCGTCGGGCAAAACACCTTGAGAAGCTTGTAATTCGCTCGACTCTACAATTTGTAGGGCAGTTTCTCCGTTCTGTTCTATCCAAAAAGGTCCCCCTCCTGGTTTACCTTCATTGGTGATCATTCCGCAAACCCGCAAAGGGCGGTTAAAAAAATCGATTAAACGTTGAATTTGCTCCTCAAAATCCAATCCTTTTAATTTTGAAGTGAGGTCGATATGAAAACAGCTTTTAATGAAATCTGTGGACTGGTTAATACTCGTTGCTGTTGCATTTTGAAGTTGATTTAAAAGACTTTTAATTTGATTGAATCGCTCCAAATAAAGACCTCCCATCGCTTTTTGAACGTTGACAGATCCCCTATCATTAGGCTTGACATTATCTACTGTTTTAATGAAAACTAAATCTGTTTTAAATCGTTGAATATTATCTATAAGTGCTCCGTGACCCGATTTTCTAAATTCAATTTTACCTTCTATATCTCTTAAAATAGTCTTGTTATTCAACAGAGCGATGCTATCTGTTTTTGAGTCTTGAAAGGAATACTCGATCTGTAAACGCTCGCTGTCGACTTTAGAAAGTTTTTCTGACAATTTATTTTCTAATGCGATAAAATGAGGAAGTTGATCGGCGTCAATTGTAAAGTGAACTTTGGTTTTTGTTATACCCGAAAAAAGTTGTAGCGCTTCTATAATTTGAAGTTCAAAAGCGGAATCATACGCAGCTTTCGAGTTACTGTATAGAGGTAATAAAGCTTTCGCTTTTCCTTCCATTCCAAGCGCTGCATCATCAAGTAATACTTGGATGAAGTTATAAATAAATGCTGCATGATTTTTGTGCGTTTGCCCTTCTTCAATTACTTTATTTTTTATCAGGTCATAAAAGGAAAATTTCTCTATATGCTGAATAAAATAACAAAACTCATGGTTTAATTCATTAGCTAAATAGGTTTCGAAATTATCTTGGTCAGGGTCAAAATTTAAAAGAAAATCACGAAGAAAATAAAACATTCGAGAAGCAAGTCCGGAAGCGGGTACAAACTTAATTGCACTTATTTGTGAACCATGTTGCTCAAAGTAATTGCGATAGTGATCTTGTTGATCTAATGGGAATTCATGAATACCATTGCCTAATGTGGCTGGCTTTTGTACCAAAAGACGAGCTTCTTTACTTTTAAGACTAATCAATTGATGCTGAATCAGTACAGTATTTTTTTTAATTTCATGAAAGTAAGCTAAGTCTTCCTTTGTTATCATTTTATAAAATTATACTATCTATGGCAGTTGTTGCCTGTTTAATTCTGTTTTCTCTGCCCCCTTTAATATGTTTATAGGCACTTTTTTGCTCTTTTAACTTTATTTTAAAATATTCGAACATGCGCGCTCTATCGTTTGGACGATCTCGTAAATCGTCTGCCTCCCATGGAATATCAATTCCTGTTAGTAAGTAAAGGTCATAATGCACTTGATTTACTGCTGCTACTATTTTTGGATCACAATAACCCTCAAAATGGGTTTCCGACCAGATTTGAGTGACCAAGACATTGGTGTCGCAAAAAAGAATTTTATTCGCATTTTTTAATGCTGCGTTTTCCAAATCCATCTGCCCTTGGGCTATGATGGGTAAATCTTCTAGTGTGCAGACTTCCTGTGTTGTATCCCATTTGTTTTGTAAAAAATCACGTGCAAATTCGGGAACCCAAAGCGTTTTATAATGCGATGCAAGATCTTTGCATAGTGTAGTTTTTCCCGTACTTTCTGGACCAAAAACGACTACTCTGAGAAGAGAAGAATGCTGCTGTTGTAAAAGCTTCGATTGTGCCATTTTAAAAATTAGAGCGATAGCCACTCCGATCGCTTTTTACAATTTTAAGGTTTATCATTCCAGCGTCTAAACCATTAAAACTCGCTTCAATTGCTTCAGTCAAAAAAATCATTAATGGTGCATAAGCGCCATATATTTGAGTACTAAGAGGATTCTCAAGGACTTTAAAGTCTGAGGCACGTAAACATTTGATGAATTCCTTGATTGGAGCTTCATACTGATCTTGTAAAGGCATTAGGGTTATTTCGATTGAAACATTCATTGCTTAGTTGTTCTTAATGGCAACACAAAGTTCGCCGTTTATAATGGATTTGAAATGTAAAGAAAAAGAATATTCTTTATCTAAATGAACTAGGCGGGCTGAACCGTTTTCGTCTTCTATCGAGAAAGGAGCTACAAGAATCTGTTTTGAAAAATGAATTCCAGGCATTCCAAAAGCTTTGTAAATCGCTTCTTTAGCAGTCCAAAGACGGGTTAACAATGCAACTTCATTCTCTTTAATTAGTGTAAATTCTTCATTTTGATGTCTGAATTTTGATGCAATACGAACGATCTTATCCCGATAAGCCTCAACATCTACCCCAACAGATTTATCTGAAATTACAGCTGCGGCGTAAGCTGCTGAATGCGAAAGAGAACAAAACTTTTGATTCGCAAGAAAAGGTGCACCATGCTCATGAAACTGAAGGTCTTTTAAAGAAATCTTCAATGCAGATAAACTAGCTCTACTGCTTAAAAATTCTATTCGATGTTGTGCGCTTTTTCGTTGGTTTAGCTTTTCTTTTTCAGCCTCTGGGAGTTCAACCATTTGAAGTAATTCTTGCTCAGACTCGTCTATTTTCCAAAGTATAAGTTGGGTTTCGAAATTAAAATGTAACTCTTTGATTACAGGCATTTTTTATTCTTTAGAAAGTCCTTACTTTTGCATCGAAATATTATTCAGTAAAGATAAAAACTATGAGCGAAAAAACAGCATACTTACCCTACAAGGTAAAGGATATTACCCTTGCAGACTGGGGACGAAAAGAAATTGATCTTGCCGAAGCAGAAATGCCCGGATTGATGGCACTTCGTGCTGAGTACGGAAAAGATCAGCCACTTGCTGGAGCTCGTATTGCTGGTTGTTTACACATGACCATTCAAACCGCTGTATTAATCGAAACTCTTGTTGCCTTGGGTGCTGATGTTACTTGGAGTTCTTGTAATATTTTCTCTACTCAAGATCATGCCGCTGCTGCTATTGCTGCTGCTGGGATCCCTGTTTATGCATGGAAAGGTATGAACGAAGAAGAGTTTGATTGGTGTATTGAGCAAACCTTATTTTTTGGAGATGCTCGTGAGCCTTTGAATATGATTTTAGATGATGGTGGAGATTTAACCAATTTGGTTTTGGATCATTATCCAGCACTAGTTGACGCTATCAAAGGCCTCTCTGAAGAAACTACTACGGGAGTTCATCGTTTATACGAACGTATGAAAAACGGAACCCTACCCCTTCCTGCTATCAATGTAAATGACTCGGTAACCAAATCGAAATTCGATAATAAATACGGTTGTAAAGAAAGTGCGGTTGACGCAATTCGTAGAGCAACGGATTTGATGTTGGCTGGAAAAAGAGTTCTTGTTGCTGGATACGGTGACGTTGGAAAAGGTACTGCAGCTTCGTTTAGAGGTGCGGGATCGATTGTTACTGTTACTGAGATTGATCCTATTTGTGCGCTTCAAGCGGCAATGGATGGTTTTGAAGTAAAAAGAATTCGTACGGTTGTTGAAAAAGCAGATATCATCATTACTACTACTGGAAACAAAAACATTATTCGAGGAGAACACTTCTTGAAAATGAAAGACAAAGCAATTGTTTGTAATATTGGGCATTTTGATAATGAAATTGAAATGGACTGGTTGAATGACACCTACGGTGCATCGAAAGTTGAAATTAAACCTCAGGTAGATAAATATACCCTGGAAGATGGGAAAGAAATCATTGTCTTAGCAGAAGGACGTTTGGTGAATTTAGGTTGTGCTACAGGTCATCCTAGTTTTGTGATGAGTAATTCTTTTACAAATCAAACACTAGCTCAATTGGAGCTTTGGGGTAACCCGGGGAAGTATGAAAACAAAGTATATATGCTTCCTAAACATTTAGATGAAAAGGTTGCAGCTCTCCACCTAGGTCACTTGGGTGTTGAACTTGAAGAGCTTTCTCAAGAACAAGCAGAGTATATTGGTGTTACTGTCAAAGGACCTTATAAGCCCGAGTATTACCGTTACTAAAACACATTTATATTTTATTTAAAAAGCCGTACATTTTTGTATGGCTTTTTTATTTCCCTATATTAGAGTCAAATACATTCTAATGATGAGAAAAAAACTACTCCTAATCCCCGTTGCACTATTCTTTTTTAATGGTGTGTTTGCACAAAATGCTTCTGGTTTCTCTACTGAAAAACTGCTTGAATTCAATGCGTACATTCAAAATGAAATTGACGCAGAAAACATTGCTGGCGCAGAAATATTAATCGCTCAAAACGATGTTGTCGCTTGGCAAGAGCGTTTTGGGAAACGTAATATGAAAACGAGTGCTCCGTTGACCAAGAACAGTATTTATTACATTCAGTCGATGACCAAACCTTTGATCAGTGTTGCGATAATGCAGCTCGTTGAAAAAGGACTGATTGCAATAGAAGATCCAGTTCATAAGTATATCCCAGAGGTTAAAAATCTAGGAATAACTACTGATGTTGAACTCGGAATTGACGCTCCAACTCGGGCGCCCAAAAAAACAATGACCATTCGTAATTTACTAACGCATACCGCAGGAATGACCCATGGACTTGGGTCTAGTAAATTAGATCAAGAGCTTTTTAAATTACTGTACAATGAAACGCTTGATTATAAAGGACATCTCGATCTAGAAAGTCGCGTGGATGTGTTGATGCATGCTCCACTTATTGGAGAACCTGGAGAGCAATGGGCATATAGTGCGGCACCCGATTTACTTGCACTTATTTTACAGCGTGTTTCAAAAGAATCAATTCCAGATTATTTAAAGAAACATATTCTTGATCCACTAGGCATGACCGACACTGGCTATAACCTAAATGAAGAACAATCCGAACGTGTAATGCAACTCCACAGTCAAAAAGAAACTGGAGGCTTAGAACTAAGTCCACTTCAAGTTCCCACTCAAGGAAATACAGTATATGGAGGAACCCATGGATTATTTTCTTCTGCACAAGACTATTTACAGTTTTGTCAAATGATACTAAACGAAGGCACTTGGAACGGGTCTCAAATCCTTTCTAAGGAAACTGTTGCCTTGATGTCTATGAATCATGTGGGCGCGTTATTGGGGCCAGCTGGAGGTTTTGGATTGGGTTTTGGAGTGATTCGGGATGCCAAAACACATCCTGGTCCAGGAAGTACAGGTCAGTTGTATTGGGGAGGTTATTTTAGAACCCATTTTTTTATAGACCCTGCACTAGATCTGATCGCTATTTTCATGACACAAAAACTCCCCCACGGGGATGATTACGCTATTGCTTTGAATCAATATGTGTACGCTGCACTTGAATAAATTTCAGTTGAGTTAAGACCAAAAAAAATCCCGCTGCATAGCGGGATTTTTTATTATTTAGAAGTTCTTATGCTTCAAAGGGAACAATAGATACGTATGATTTATTGTCTCTCTTTTTAGTAAAATGAACTAGTCCGTCTACTCTTGCGTGTAGCGTATGATCTTTACCAAGGTATACATTTTCACCAGGGTGATGTGCAGTACCTCGTTGACGGATGATAATGTTTCCAGCTCTTGCTGCTTGTCCACCGAAGATTTTCACTCCGAGTCGTTTCGATTCTGATTCTCTACCATTCTTCGAACTACCTACTCCTTTCTTGTGAGCCATACTATTTCTTTTTTATGATAAATTATGCGTTCAATGCTGCGATTAAATCTGCTTTTTTCATTGCAGAAATACCGGTGATTCCTTTAGCTTTCGCTAAATCTTTCAATTCAGCAACTGTTTTTCCACTCAAGTCTTCAGCCTTTGGAGCAACAACTTTTGGAGCCGCAGCTACAGGAGCTTTAGCTTTTGGTGCAGCTTCTTTTTTAGGAGCAGCTTTTTTAGCGCCTCCTTTTGCAGAAATACTTTCAATTAAAATTTCAGTTAACGATTGACGGTGTCCGTTTTTAACACGGTATCCTTTTCTACGTTTTTTCTTGAAAACGATTACTTTGTCACCTTTAAGGTGCTTTACTACTTTTGCTTCTACAGAAGCTCCAGTAATAGCTGGGGCGCCAAGAGTCACTTGAGTACCGTCGTCTAAAAGGTAAACTTTGTCGAAAGAAACTGAACTTCCTTCTTCACCTTGTAAACGATGTACATAGACTTTTTGATCTTTTGCAACTTTAAATTGCTGCCCTGCTATCTCTACGATTGCGTACATGTTATTTATTTTAAGACTGCGAATTTACAGTTTTATTGTTGATTACCAAAGCCTCCAATGTTTTTTATGCAGAATACCGCAATTTTATGGGGATGTTTCTCTAATTTGGGAAAAGTAGCTTATATAATTACCTATATTTGAAGACTATATTGTTTGTGATGCGAAATCTAATCAGCTTATTTTTATCGAGTGCATTTTTATTTTCATGCACTAAAGAATTTGTGCCTCCAGAAGATACTGAGGCTGATACTAACTTATTGGCTATTATAGCTCCGTCTGGAAATCCAGACCACAAAACAGGTTCTGTTCAAGCAAGTTTTCTTTCATCAAACAGTGTTTTTACTGTAGCGAGTAGCACGCTAAGTAATTTAGCTTTTCCTGTAACTTTTATTTCTACCGCCCAAAACAACGATAGTATCGTTTGGATTTTTGAAGGAAGTACGGCAAGTCCCACCACACTTCGAGGAAATGCTAGTTCTCCGAGTGCTGTTGCAACTCAAGTATTTTATCAGAAACTAGGAAGCTTTGACGTAGTCCACGCGGTAGCCAATAAAACAGATTTTAATGTCATTCGAAAGAAAAACTATGTTAGCTATGAGTTTCGGGATAACTTAACCATCGATGCTACAAACGGTGACAGCTGGACGGTTTTGTCAGCTGAACCGATTGGTTGGATTGCACCTGCAGACACCTATGTATATGCTCCTTGTGAAGAATCTCTTGTTGCTTTCCATACACTTCGCAATCCAGTTACAGGAGAAGTACTTGACACCAACAACGATAATCATATACTCAGTAAAAGTTTTCGATCGTTTGGAGATGAGCCAAAAAATTTAGTTTTTGAATATAAAATCGATTTTATAGCTCTGCCAACTGTGGTAGATATAAATCCTAAAATATCGTTATCCTATAATCCCATTATCGCGCTTGGGAGCGGCCTAAATCCAGTTGAAACGGATCCTTACGAATTGTGGAGTGACGTGACTTATGATGTTACTCGATTTAGGCAAGTAATCATTCCGCTACCCAATCTCTCT
>PXYQ01000058.1 GCA_003023645.1 Candidatus Arcticimaribacter sp.
ATCCTCCGTATTACCGCGGCTGCTGGCACGGAGTTAGCCGATCCTTATTCTTACAAGAAAAAAAAGTGATGGTACTTTAGTTCAATTTGATAATGGAGTCCTTTATAATTACAAAACGAGTTTTGAAACTTTCTTTAAGTTAACACAATCACATTCTAATATTTTTGAAGTAACTCCTGGTTTGTTAGTGAATTTAGATAAGTTGCAAAATATAATCCCAGATGAGGAGGAAGACGAATTCGTTTGTAACTTAGTTTCTCAGAAAAACATAGAAATCTCAAAAGCACAAAAAGAAAGCTTAATTGCCCATATAGAAAATTACTCTTGAGACTATTCTTTCTTCTGGAGTAGTAGTTCGGATGAAATTCCTAATATATATTCTTCAAGATAGTGTTGAATGTATTCCTCCGTAAAATATTCTTCCCCTAGGATGTTTTTGTTTTTTAGAATGGATTCTAACTCAAGATTTAAATACCATTCAAGATACTTTTTGGATGTAGGCAAATAACTGTAATGCCACGGTTCATATTGGAAACCCTTACGCTTCTCCTCTTTTGTGTAGACTAAATGGAAGCCAAACGAGTTCGCATGTTCGTCCATCCATTTTTTAAGAGCAGCGTATGGCCCTTCGTTTTCAAATAATCGAGCTAGTAAAACATCTCCTTCAACTTTTGGTTCCACTGCGATTAAATCAATATCGGTACCCCAATGATGTCTAGAAGTCCCGGGTATTGTAGAGTATTCGGTTATCTTTTTTATGTTTTGTTCTGGAGTCAATCCTAAGGTTTCGTTTTTAGTGAATTTACGATTCCAAATCGCCAATTGCCTGTCGAAGCTCCGATAACTAGACACTACCTGTATTATAATGCTGTCTTGGGCAGCAGCCTGTGTCATCTTTTCAAATGCAACTGCTGCTTCTTTAACAAGTCCATATTGGTCTCCAATCAGCACTGGTGACCCTTGACCCGTTAAAAGTAATGTTTGCGATGACAATGAACTCGGTTCCTGAGCAGAAAGATGCAGATGTGAATTGAGGAGTAAAAAAAGAGATAGGAATGTGGTTGTTTTCATTGATTTAATTTTTTGTATAAACTTTGATGCGCTCCAATCATAGGCACCTCAAAAACAGTTCCGATTTCGAGGTAATCCAGTTTTGTGTAAAAAGATTTTGCAATCACCCGAGCATTGAGCCAAACGTGATTACATCCTTTCTTCTTCAACACTTTTTCTGCATGAAGCATAAGCACTTTCCCTATACCTTTTTGCTGTAATTTCTCAACTACAGCAACCCCACGAATTTGATGATTTTTTCCTTGAGTGAAATGCGAACCATTGTTTACGTAGCACGAAAGAATTCCGATAAGATTTTCTTCATCGAAAGCCCCAAAATGTAATGTTGCATCATCATCATCTCCAACGAATTTACAACTTTCTAAAGGCTGTCCTACCCTCAAAATAGGATGTCGTATCTCGAATGTCTGACTGCTGGATATGGTTCTGATTTCCATAGTGGGATGCTCTTTTTTTATAAAAATAGAAAATCAAAAGGAGAACTACTTTATTTATACTTGTTAATGATAAAGAACCCCTCTTTTTGTAACTTCACACTTCATCTTTTGCATTATGGACATTCAATTTCAAATTCTTGATAATGAATCAATATCAAGTATCATTCCCTTAATACAGGAATTCACCAATAATAAATTCTCAGATGAGGTTCTTCACTCACGTTTTCAAGCCATGTTTACTCAGAATTACGAATGCTTAGGCGTGTTAAGTGGCGAGAAACTGATCGGTGTCTGTGGCCTTTGGTTTCAAACCCGACATTATGCTGGAATGAGTTGCGAGCCGGACCATGTTTTTATTCAACCCCAATATCAAGGGCAAGGCCTTGGAGATAAAATGTTCGAATATATTGCTTCGTATTGTAAGGCTAAAGGGTGTGAGTCTTTAGAACTCAATACTTACGTGCAAAATACGGCTTCACATAAGTTTTATTATAATCAAGGTTTTGAAATCTTAGGCTATCATTTTTTCAAAGATTTGTAAAGAAATGTTATATTAGCACTTGAAAAGCGAGAGTAGCTCAGTTGGTAGAGCGTCAGCCTTCCAAGCTGAATGTCGCCGGTTCGAACCCGGTCTCTCGCTCTTTTTTTGTGCCTTTTTTTATGGAAACGAAATTCAAAGAGTATAATACTTTAACAGTAATATTAACACCTCTTTTTCTTGGTCGTAGGGATTATATTTTTATTTTTAAACAATGAAGACTAAACTTCTTTTTTTAGCACTCCTTTGTTCTTATTTAAATTTTGGACAAGAAAGCAGAACTTCCATAAAAGGGCGCTTGCTTTATAGAAACAGTAATGTGATTGCAGCTAATGTTGTCAATAACTCTGCACAGCTCAATACAATCACAAATGGAGAAGGTGAATTTGAAATCCCAGTTCGAGTAGGAGATGAGCTTATTTTTTCATCAGTTCAATACAAGATCAGAACAGTAAAGGTCACAGCTGAAATGATTAAAAAGAATCGTATTGTAGTTTCAATAAACGAACGGATTAATATTTTGGATGAGGTTGTTGTTGGCCCCGAAAACCAGCAAAAATTCTTGGACATGAAAAAAGAAGAATTCAAACGTGTAGACTATACCCAAGATAAATCAACCCAATTAATCAATAGAGCTGCAGATGATCGGCAACTCGCAAATGGACTCAATTTTGTAAATGTCGCCAAGCTTTTGGGGCGTTTGCTGTCTAAAAATAAAGGAGATTCTGAGAAGAAACTAATCCCTAGCGAAGTACTGCCTTATCTATTTGAAACTACTTTTTTCAATGAGGACCTTGGACTGAACGCAGAAGAAACAGAAGGCTTTTTAATGGAAATGGATCGTGTTTTACCCACGCAAAAACTTTTTAAGAAAGACATGGAGTTTCAGTTAATCGATTATTTAGTGAAAGCCAGTCAGGAATACAAGACCCAAGTAAGGTGAAAACCATTTTGGGCATCGTTACTTTTTTTATTTGCCTTTCTGGCGGATCTCTTTATAGCCAACAATTCAAGTTACTTCAAGGTAAACTAGCACACGAAAATCTTTCGCTTTCTGGAATTCATGTGGTAAATACTTCTCGTGCGAATGCCGTCATTTCAGATGCCAACGGTTTTTTTGAGATATCCGTCCAAGTAGGAGAGCGCTTGCAGTTTTCTGGAATTCAATTTAAATTCAAAGAGTTGATTATTAGTCAGTCAGTTTTTGATTCAGAAATAATAACCGTTTATTTAGATGCTTTTGTTAATGAACTCGATGAAGTAGTTGTGAGGCCCCACGATTTGTCTGGAAACTTATCTTCAGATATAGCCAATGCAAATATCCCCAGACCTTTAAATTTTTATGATGTAGGTATTCCTGGGTTTAAAGGGCAACGAAAAGAACGAATTCCTTCAATTAAAGAGATGGCACTTGGCCTTGCTTTGGTTCAGGTTGATGTTGAAGCGGTATATAAATACGTTTCTGGTTACTATCGAAAATTAAAATTGAAACGTAAACAGGACAAAGAATTTAAAACTATGCTAAAGATTATTGAATTTTATGGCTTGTATTTTTTCGACGAAAATTACAATTTGGAGCCCGAACAAGTCTATGACTTTGTTTTGGGATGTAATGAAAACACAACATTACTTCTATTATTCAATCAAAGCAGACATCAAGAAGTAGTTCAAACGTTTTCTGATTACCTTAAAATTTATACACAAACCAATGTGCCAGATTAGAACCGCTACTATTTTGTTTTTTGTCTTCACCTTCTTGAGTAGTTCAAGTAGCCTTCATGACTATTATGTTTCCAGTACTGAAGTGGTTTTCGTTGAAGACAAACAACAATTACAGGTTACTACCCGGGTTTTTATTGACGATTTAGAGGCTTACTTCAATGCCCAAACCGAAGATAAAATTCAACTGCAACCCGATCTTGAACCTGCAAAAATTGATTCCTTGGTTCACGTTTTTTTTAAAAACAATTTTAATATATTTTTTGATAAAAAAGAAGTTGGTATCCAATATATTGGGAGACAATATAAAGAGGATCAAATCCTAATCTTCGCTGAAGCTACAGAGGTGTCACCGCCTACAAGCTTTGAAATCCACAATACAATCTTGATTCCTTTTCGGTCTGATCAACAGAATATTGTTCATTTAAAAACAGTAAATTCAAAAAAGAGCTTCCTAATGGATGCTTCAAAAACAATTTTAGCACAATTATGGATTCATTAATCTAAAAAAAGATTATTTTTCAATCAAATTAAATCTTATCAATAACCGTATGAAACACATTTTTTCATTTTCCGCCTTTGTTTTTATTTTTTCAGGAGCTCTTTTTGCTCAAGAAGAAACTCCAACTAAAACCCAAGCTGGTCACAAAAACAACAACAATTTCAAGCAACTCTATGAAGAGTTTGCTACTCCAAATCGATTTAGAACTGCTTCAGGAGCGCCTGGTGTTGATTACTATCAGCAACAAGTAGATTATGTTATGAATATCGAATTGGATGACGAAAACACCAAGCTCTATGGTGAAGAAACCATCACGTATACAAACAATTCTCCAGATGAACTTGCTTATTTCTGGGTTCAATTAGATCAGAATATTCGGACAAAAGATGCGCCGGCTCTAGAGAAGAATAGCTCTGGCATTTCTCCTTTAAAAAGAGTTGAAAGCTTTGTCAATGAGACAATGGATGAACCTTTCGATGGTGGATTTAATATCCAACATGTTAAAGATGCAAACGGAAAGCCTTTACGATATACCGTAAACCAAACCATGATGCGCGTTGATCTTCCAACACCCTTAAAAAGTGGAGCACAATATGTGTTTTCAATCAAATGGTGGTATAATGTAAACAACCACGTCACCAATAGAGCGCGTTCTGGGTACGAGTATTTTCCTGAAGACGATAACAGAGCGTACGTAATAGCACAATTCTTCCCTAGACTAGCGGTTTATAATGATGTTGAAGGATGGCAGAACTATCAGTTTTGGGGTAATGGTGAATTTGCATTAAACTTCGGAAACTATGAGGTCAATATTACCGTTCCAGAAGATCACATTATGGAGGCAACAGGGGAGTTGCAAAACCCAAAAGATGTTCTTTCACGCACCGAGTTTCAACGGTACAAAAAAGCATTGAATACCTTCGACGAGCCTGTTCTAATTGTAACGCAGGAAGAAGCTGAAGCAAAAGAAGCGACTAAAGCAATTAAAAAAAGTACATGGAAGTTTGTAGCTGAGAATGTACGTGACTTTGGATTCGCAACTTCTAGACGCTTTATTTGGGATATGATGGCTGTTAAAGTGGGAAGTCAAAATGTAATCGCTGCTTCTCTTTATCCTAAAGAAGGAAATCCGTTATGGGAAGAGTATTCTACCAAAGTAGTTGCCCACACCTTAGAAGTATATTCAAAATATACATTCGACTATCCGTACCCAAAAGCAGTTTCTGTTCATGCAAAAAACCAAGGAATGGAATATCCCATGATTTGCTGGAATTATGGAAGGCCTAATGAAGATGGAACCTATTCTGACCGTGTTAAATACGGAATGATTAGCGTTATCATTCACGAAGTTGGGCATAACTATTTTCCAATGATTGTAAACTCAGATGAGCGTCAGTGGGGATGGATGGATGAAGGTTTAGATACGTTCATGCAATATTTAACAGAACAAGAGCTTGAAGCCGATTATCCTTCTAGAAGAGGTGATCCTTCAAAAATAGTTCGATACATGTCTGGTGATCAAGATTTCATCAGTCCAATTATGTCTAATCCAGAAAACGTATTTCAATTAGGACCCAATGCTTACGGGAAACCTGCAACTGCGCTCAATATTTTGAGAGAAACGATTATGGGGAAAGAATTGTTCGATTATGCCTTCAAAACGTATGCACAGCGTTGGATGTTCAAGCACCCTTCACCAGAAGATTTCTTTAGAACAATGGAAGATGCTTCTGCTGTAGATTTAGATTGGTTCTGGAGAGGATGGTTTTATTCAACAGATGCTGTTGATATAGGGTTAAAGTCAGTTAAACGTTTTCATATTACGCCTAATCCAACGCAAGAAGTTAAAGATTTGGTTAGTAGTTATGGAATGACTGTAGATGAACTTCCTCCCATGGTATTCATGGTTGCAGAAGATTCTGAAGAGTTTACAGAAGAGCTGAACAAGGCTGAAAATAATTCGGAGGTCTTAAAAAATTATCTAGCAGAAAACAGTGCTGATCTTGCTGGAAAGACCTTGCCTAAGTTCTTCTATGAAATCGAATTCAACAAGCCAGGCGGAATTGTAATGCCAATCATTGTTGAGTATGCTTATGCAGATGGTACAAAGGATTTGGTTACATATCCAGTACAAGTATGGCGCAAGAATGATCAATCTGTAAAGAAAATGGTTACTTCGGATAAGGAGATTATTGGCATAACGATTGATCCAAAAGCTGAAACAGCTGATGTTGATTTGTCAAACAATGCTTGGCCAAAAGAAGAAGTTAAAACGGACTTCGATCAGTTCAAGGAAGCCGTAAAAGGATAAGAATAAAGTAATAAAAGCAGCTAAAAACTTTAGCTGCTTTTTTTTTGACTGTATATTTGTAAAAAACTAGAAGATGTTCACATTCATCAGCGGTGCAGAAATAGTATTTGTTTTCTTCATTGTACTTTTAATATTTGGTGCTGACAAAATCCCTTCCATAGCAAGAGGATTGGCTAAGGGTATGACTCAAGTGCGTAACGCAACGAATGAAATTAAATCTGAGATTCAAAAGTCTGCGGATATTGATCCTTCTAAATCCATTACTTCAGAGTTGACTAAAGAAATTGACCAAGTCAAAGAAGATTTCGATAAAATTACGGGGTCAATAAAAAGGAAACTTTAATGGACGCGACTCAATGTCAAGCCATCTCGTAAAGGAAGTAAAACACTTTCTATTCTTGGGTCGGTAGCTAGGAGTCGATTGAACTCTTGTAGCACTTGTGTATCCTTGTCTTTTGGATCTGCTTGCTTTATCACCTTTCCACTCCACAATACATTGTCCGATAAAATCACTCCACCAGAATTCATTTTAGGGAGTACTAACTCAAAGTAATTTAGGTAATTTGTTTTGTCTGCGTCCAAAAAAACAAGATCATATCCCGATTTGAGACCTGGAATTATATCGATTGCGTTGCCTAAGTGTTGTTCAATTTGCGAACCATAACCCGATCGATCAAAGTATTTTCTTTGAAAATCAAACAGCTCTTCATTTTTGTCTAAGGTGTCTATAGAACCATCTTTAGTTAAACCTTCAGCCAAACATAAGGTCGCATAGCCTGTATAGGTACCGATTTCTAAAATTCTTTTGGGGCTTGTTAATTTCGAAAGCATACTTAAAAAACGACCTTGAAGAGCACCACTCAACATTCTTGGTAAAAGAACTTTTTGGTAAGTCTCTCGAGTTAGTTCTTTTAAAATGTCGGGTTCATCATGTGAGTTTTTGGTCACATAGTCAAGAAGCTCTTCACTAATAAAATCCATTATTCTTGGGTTTTTGGGCGGGCATATGGGTAACGTTCAAGGAGTTTGGGTAGTGCATAGCCATCGAGTCCGTTGATGGCAACTACACCTCCCTTATCTAGTTGTACCCAACCATCCTCAAGGAGCATTTCATCTTCCATGAAAATGTGTTCAACTTGCCCGACAATCATCAACGTATCATTCTCTTGGATGTGGTATTCATTTACATAGGTACAGCCCAATTGTAATGGAGCATTCTTTACAAATGGTGCCTGGATGTTTTCTTTGTATTCTTCCTCTAAACCAGTCTGTGAAAATTCAGAAACATCTTCTGGATATTTAGCTGAAGTGTGGTGAGCATCTTCGATTTGACTGTAATGGATGTTATTAATGGTGAAGAAGCCTGTCTCCTTCATGTTTTGATGTGTATGCCTTGGTACTGTTGTTGGTCTTAGAATAAAACCGATCAACGGAGGATTGCTCCCTAAGTGAACTACAGAATTAAAAACAGCTAGATTAGTGTTTCCTTCTTTAGATTGTGTGCCAATCAAATTAGCAGATTTATAACCCGTACAGCTGTTTATCATATTCAAACGATAAATCGAGGGCATCGCTCCAATTGCTTCTTTAGAGAAGTGTTTCATTGTTTTTTTTGTAAAGATAATAGAAGGAAAAGTTTTTTTTGATAAAAATCAGGAACCATTCTTTTCATCATCTTCTTTGATGATTTGAGTCAATAACAAAACAACTCCACCTACTAGAAATGCCATATAGATCAAGTGCTTGTATTTTTCTACTCCATTGAACGAGCCATTTAAAACAACAGTATCCACTAAACTAATAAAAGCAAAAAGGAATATGAGTATAAAAAGTATTCTGTATTTGGAATAAAATGATTTCATAAGAGAATATAGCGGGTTAAATTTTAAAATTTTAAGTTAGCTAAAATAATTAAAATCACCTCTTCCTTTTTGCGATAAGAGACAACTGATTATTAGGTTTCCATTAAGTATTGCTTAAATAGGTTGTATTTTTATAATTATAGTAAATAATTACTTTATTTTTACCATATGAAAGTTACAGCTTTTTCTGGGATCATTGGTATTGGGTTACTTACTCTGTTGTTTGTAGTAGGTTGCACAAAAAGCCCTATTTTTTATTCTCAACCAAATCCTATTAAAACAGATGGATGGGAAAATACAGGAAGTGTAAATGCTTCTTTTGTAACTTCAGAACGCTCCTTACCGTCATCAATCAGTACTGGAACTCCAACTTTTAATGTTACCTACATTGCAACAGCATCGAATGTCGATAGTCTATCGTGGCAATTTCCAGGTGGAACCCCAGCTTCTTCTACTTTGGTTCAGCAAATAGTTCAATACGATGGGTATGGGACTTTTGATGTAGGACTTAAAGCTTACAATACAGAAGACCAAGATATACGTTATTATAATGATTACATTCGGTCGTTTTATAAAGATGACTGGTCTTTTACTCCTGATAGTTGGACCATTACTGGAACAACTAAACTCACTGACTTTGAGTCTTATATGGATTCAGAGGGCAATGTAGTGCCCTCGTGGATTTTTGTTTCTGATCTTGTTGAAAATGCTGCAGAGTGCACCAAAGTATTTTCAGGATTCCCTACCAATAAGCTTGCTTTAGAATTTGAGTATAGATTAAGAAAGACGGAAAAACTTTACGTTGCTACTACTTATACTGAAAGCAGTACTACGGCAACGAATGCCTTGGGGATATCAGAAACGAACACCTTTACACTGACTAGTTTTGGAAATACAGTTACTTATGTGGCAGCAGATACAACACCGAAACCAACCCTTTTTACTTCACCTGCGGAGTACCCCGGGATAAGGCGTTTAGTTTTGAAATACAACGGAATTACGCTTTGGGCTGTGTCTAATATGACCGATGGTAGGTTTATACGCGTGAAGCTTTCGTTGCCTTCTCTTTCCAGTTTCAATTTAAATTTCATCAAAGGTGAAAGTACACTAAATGATTCTAGGGTTATCGAATATCCCTTTGAAACCGAAATCCGAAACCTGAGCCTTAAATTAGAAGAAGACTAGCTTTTATTCGATTGATAAGATTTTTCTTGGGTTAAGAATGTGTAGCGGATCAAACGTTTTTTTAAGTGTTTTCATCAACTCAATTTCAGCTTCAGACCTGCAAAAAGACAAGTATTCTTTTTTGTGTAATCCAATTCCATGTTCAGCAGAAACAGAACCTCCAACTGCTTTTAAAGGCTGATATATAATATCATTAATTGACTTTATGATGGCTGCATTGTTTTCTTTTTTTCCAATAATAAAATGGATATTCCCGTCAGCTACATGACCGAAAGGGAACACACAACTTACAAAAGGAAGTTTTTCTAGCGCAATAACGGCGTCATCAACCATTTTTCCGATCAGCGGAATCGGAATACTAATATCGAAATGTTGATCAAAATTGGCCTGAGCTGCTAAAACAGATACGTCTTCTCGGATTTGCCAAATGGAGTGTAATTCCCTTTCTGATTGAGCCATTACAGCATCTTCTATCAACTCTGTTTCTAACGCTTGCCCGATAAGGTCTTCTAATCTGCTGTAATCTTCTGCAGGTTTTGTCCCCAAGCTTTCGACAAAAACATAGTAGGGATATTCTTGATTAAGGGGTGGTATTAAGTGAGAATTCTCGCTCGTCATAGCCTTGTATGTACTTTGCCACATGAGTTCAAAGCCGCTTAACATTCCCGCTAAGTTTTTTTCTAAGAATTTCAACAGACCAATAACTTGTTCGTAATTTTCAATACCAACAATGGCGGAAGAGCGACTTGTCGGAGCTTCGGAGAGCCGCAAAATAACTTTTGTAATAATACCTAGCGTTCCTTCAGAACCGATGAAGAGTTGTTTTAAATCGTAGCCAGAATTGTCTTTTATTATTTTTTTAAGTGAAGAAATAATTGTTCCGTTGGGGAGAACAGCTTCGACTCCTAGAACCATTTGACGGGTCATGCCGTATCGAAATACACGTAAGCCCCCTGCATTGGTTGAAACAACTCCTCCGATTTGCGCAGAGCCTTTTGCTCCAAAACTCATTGGTAATAAGAGTTGTTTTTCTTGAGCAGCATCGATCAGGTTTTCTAAGATTGCACCAGCTTGAGCTGTAATTGTTCGACTCTGTTCATCGATTTCTTCAATCGAATTCATTTTGTCTAAAGCTATTACTAGTTGACTAGCCTGTGTTTCGGTTCCGCCAATTAGATTCGTTAAGCCACCATGAATGATCACTTCTTGTTGAACGCTATGACAATGCTTCATAATTTCAGACACATCTTGAGTAGAAGTTGGGAACACAACAGCAATTGCTTCTAGCGGAATGTCTGTTTTCCAGATGTGTGTAAAGCGTTCTTTTTCAGCACCTGAATGCAGTATATTAGCTTCCCCGACAATGC
The DNA here is from genome assembly GCA_003023645.1 of Candidatus Arcticimaribacter sp. Classification (GTDB taxonomy): domain Bacteria; phylum Bacteroidota; class Bacteroidia; order Flavobacteriales; family Flavobacteriaceae; genus Arcticimaribacter. The sequence continues at coordinate 10,993 of PXYQ01000058.1, forward strand.
CGATAAGGTGATTGATTAAATTTTGATTCATATGTTTTTTTTAAAAGGACATCACGTGAACATCCTCAGCTATGTGAAGATCGCCAGCTGTTGCTTTGATAATTTCGTCGATGGAAACTCCTGGGGCAGTTTCTCTTAAAATGAAGCCAGTTGGACCAATATCCATTACGGCCAATTCGGTAATAATTTTTTTAACACAACCCACTCCAGTTAAAGGTAGGCTACATTTTTTAAGTAACTTGGATACACCCGAACGGTTGGTGTGCATCATGGCCACAATAATATTTTCGGCAGAAGCGACTAAATCCATCGCCCCTCCCATGCCTTTTACCATTTTGCCTGGAATCTTCCAATTAGCAATATCGCCGGTTTGAGAAACTTCCATTGCACCTAGAATCGTAAGATCAACATGTTTTCCTCGGATCATGGCAAAGCTTGTGGCAGAGTCAAAAAAAGAGGCGCCCTTAAGCGTTGTTATCGTTTGTTTCCCAGCATTGATGATATCGGCATCTTCTTCTCCTTCAAAAGGAAAAGGTCCCATCCCCAAAACACCGTTTTCACTTTGAAATTCTACAGCAATATCCTTAGGGATATAGTTTGCAACAAGGGTAGGAATGCCAATGCCAAGATTGACATAATATCCGTCTTTGAGTTCTTGTGCTATGCGTTGTGCAATACCGTTTTTGTCTAATGCCATGGCTTATGTTTTAGAACGAACTGTTCGTTGCTCAATTCTTTTTTCGTAATCCTTTCCTTCGAATATGCGTTGAACAAATATTCCTGGAACATGGATTTGATTTGGGTCTAAACTTCCAGCTGAAACTAATTCTTCAACTTCTACAACAGTTATTTTTGCAGCACCGCACATATTGGGATTAAAATTCCGAGCAGTTCCTTTGAAAATTAAATTCCCAGCTTCGTCCCCTTTCCACGCTTTAATGAATGCAAAATCTGCATCAAAAGCTTGCTCAAGCACGTGCATTTTACCATTAAACTCCCGCACTTCTTTTCCTTCAGCAACCTCAGTTCCATAACCAGCGGGAGTGTAAAATGCAGGGAAGCCAGCTTGAGCGGCTCGCGCACGTTCAGCTAGTGTTCCTTGTGGGATGAGTTCAACTTCCATTTCACCACTCAACATTTGCCGTTCGAATTCGGCATTTTCACCAACATAGGAAGCGATCATTTTTTTTACTTGCTTTTGTTGAAGCAAGAGTCCCAAACCAAATGTATCAACCCCAGCATTATTGGAAATGCAGGTTAGATCAGTCACCTGCAGACGTACCAATTCGGCAATGGCTTTTTCTGGAATCCCGCATAGGCCAAAACCACCCAGCATAAGGGTCATGCCGTTTTGAACACCCTCTAGAGCCTCCGACACAGTAGATACCGTTTTGTTGATCATGAACCTAAAGTTTTAATAAATGTACTTATTTTTTTAAATCTGAATTGCATTTATTGTACTCATTTATCCGTTGCTTCCTCTGCTTTATTTTAATTAGAAAATGAGGCTGCAACTTTTGACTTAAAACAAGGTGTTTTGTAGTAATTAATTCTTAAAAAAAGTATCTTTGATTATGGCATTATCGAATAACGACATCTTTAAAAAACTACGTGTAGCGCTCAAATTGAGAGACGTTGATATCGTAGAAATCTGTAAACTGGTAGATTTTAAAGTTTCTAAAGGCGAATTGGGCGCTTTTTTTAGAAACGAAAGTCACCCGAAATATATGGAATGCGGAGATCAAATCTTAAGAAATTTCCTAAACGGATTGGTCATTCATTTGAGAGGACCTCAGAAAAAATAACACCTATTATCTTTTTATAGGGTGTTTAGCTCAGTTGGTTTAGAGCGCTACCTTGACAGGGTAGAGGTCATGGGTTCGAATCCCTTAACACCCACAAACTTTTCAATATTCTGAAAGGTTTTTTTATGCTTCATTGCAAACCTTTCGCAAAACTAAATGCTTTTGGAGAGGGTTTTAGTGACCTGAAAAAGGATCATAGCACATTGC
>PXYQ01000059.1:0-2652 GCA_003023645.1 Candidatus Arcticimaribacter sp.
AGTGAAATGAATTTAGCTCTTGGATATAAAACAGTACCACTTAAAAAATTTGCAAGTGGTATAATTCGAGTAGCAACCCTCTAATATATAAAATGAAACACCTACATAAAACGCTACTAGAAGATCTTATGGATCTTTGTGAAAAACTAGATGATCAGCAATACTGCTACAACAGTAAGTTGCTCAACGGCGCATCTATAGGGCAACACCTCAGGCATAGTGCAGAATTCTATTTGTGCTTATTCCAAGGTATTCCTACTCAAACGGTAAATTATGACGAAAGAAAACGTGATCTTTTAATTGAAACAGATCGGAAGCATGCGATTAAAACACTTTCTGATTTATCCGATCAATTGAAACAGACGCCATTAAGTTTTGCTTTGCAGCTTTTTTCAAATGAAACAGAAGCAAAAGAAAAGCCTTTTGTTACTTCAGTCGATCGAGAATTGCTGTATTGTTTAGATCATGCAATCCACCATCAGGCATTGATTAAAATTGGATTAAAAGAATTGCAAATAGCAGGTTTAGTGGGAGATCATTTTGGTGTAGCCTATTCTACTTTGCGCCACAGAGCAAGTTTGGATGCAAACTAATCCTCAGTTTGGTCAGGTTCATCTGCGTATTCATCCAAGTCTCTCCTGTCTTTTTTAGTGGGCCTTCCTTCTCCTTTTTGACGGTAGTAGTCTTGAGCTAAATTTTGAAGCTCATTTTGTTTAAAGGCATCTTTAGGAGTTGTATTTACCCGATAAAGATCGACTAGTTTTGCACCAACTCTACTTTTTGGAATGTCCAGAACATCAAGCGTTAGATTCACTTGTTCTTTCCGTAGGATGATTTTATCCATAGGGAATACTTCACGTGAGGGTTTCACAACTTGATCGTTGACGCGTACCTGCCCTTTTTTACAGGCTTTAGTAGCAATACTTCTCGATTTGAAGTAGCGAACGGCCCATAAATATTGATCAATTCTCATTCTTTAAAACTACGTTAAATTTCTATCAAAAATAAAGTAAAATTGTATCTTGCGCACCTAAATTACCCATATGTTTCATATTTCAAAATCAGGTACACTTGCTTTGCTTCTTGCAGTTTCTTTAAGCTCTTGTGGTTCCGATGATAATAATACAACCGAACCTGTAGAGTTGAGAGATTTTTCGGAACAATCTATAACAGATGATGCCTTATTGGTTGATTACTTATCTAATCACTTTTACAATTACGAAGATTTTCCTCGAGCGGATGATACTGTGGTAACAATTTCAATTGATACGATCTCTGGAGATAATGCAGATAAAACGCCAATGATTGACCAAGTACAACAACTTTCGGTTCCGATTACCGACGCAAATGGTGTTGTAACGAACCACACACTCTATTATTTAGTAGCACAACAAGGATCTGAATTAGAAAAAAAGCCTTCTATAGTAGATTCAACCTATGTATCTTACAGAGGAGAGTTGCTAACAGGTACTATATTCGATCAAAGAAATACGCCAATATGGTTTGATAACATACGAGTAGTTTCAGGTTTTCGTTATGGTCTTCAGAATTTTGCACCCGGTACTTTCAGTCAAGAGGCAGATGGAACTATTAGTTTTCGAGATTACGGACAAGGAATTTTATTCATGCCTTCAGGTTTAGGGTACTTCTCTTCCGCTCAAGGATTAATTCCAGCTTATGCACCCATCGTATTCACTGTTTCTGTTTATACATCCAACGTGGCCGATCATGATAATGATGGTGTCTTTTCTATTGACGAAGATCCAGATGGTGATGGTAATCCTCTTAATGATGACACTGACGGTGATGGTACGCCTAATCTACTTGATTTTGACGATGATGGCGATGGAATAATAACTTCCTTAGAACTTGATGCAGATAATGACGGTGTTATCGATGATACGGATAATGATGGGATTCCAGATTATCTAGACTCGGACAGTTAAACGTTATACTACCAAATTTATTTTCTATGATGCCATTAGACCAAAGCATTCAAGTTTTTGTTACTGGGGGTACCTTTGATAAAACCTACGATTATATCAATGGAACGTTAAACTTTAAAGAAACCCATTTACCACAAATGTTAGATCGCAGCCGATGCAAATTGGATGTTGATGTGAAAACGTTAATGCTTTTGGATAGTTTGGAACTTACCTCTGATCATTTCAAAACCATTATAGAGGCCTGTGAGACCTCAGAGCGAAAGCAGATTGTAATTACACACGGTACAGATTGTATGGTCGATACGGCTATGAAAATAGCTACAGAAGCCAATACAATTGAGGATAAAACAATTATTCTTACGGGTGCAATGATTCCCTATACCTTTGGTAGTTCTTCCGATGGTTTTTTCAACCTAGGATCTGCAATGGCATATGTACGTGTACTTGATCCTGGAGTTTATATAGCAATGAATGGTATGCTATTCAACTGGGATGAAGTTGAGAAAAATAAAACTATTGGTGTGTTTGAGCGAATTACTATTAATAAATAACAACCCTTTTAATCATCACTACCAGATCGTGCTTTTAGTTCATAAGAAGCACTTACAATGAATTGGTTTGGACGTGCATCAATTCGACCCTCAACATCTACACCATTGACTCCCAAAATCCGTACATCGTTATCGGTAAAACCACGTTCGTAACG
>PXYQ01000059.1:3016-12970 GCA_003023645.1 Candidatus Arcticimaribacter sp.
GAATCGTAATTCAATCCTCCTTTTACTCCAAACTCAAATTGAGCTTGCAGGAGAGAGGTAGATAAAAGAGCAAGGAAGGTTAAGGTTTTGATTAATTTAAAAGGCATAATTATTTATTTACGTTGAATAACTTTTTGAGAAGCAGTAACAATTGCTTCTTTATTTAATCCATATTTATCCATCAATTGAGCTGGAGTACCCGATTCCCCAAAGGTATCTTGTGTAGCAACAAACTCTTGAGGTGTAGGTTGGTTTAAAGCAAGGACACGAGCAACACTTTCACCTAGTCCACCCATATAGTTGTGTTCTTCAGCCGTTACAATACAACCTGTTTTAGCAACCGATTTTATGATGATTTCATCATCCAAAGGTTTGATGGTGTGTATGTTGATTACTTCAGCACTAATGCCTTGTTCATTTAGGATTTTGGCAGCTTCGAGAGCCTCCCAAACCAAATGCCCCGTTGCAACTATAGTGACATCTGTTCCTTCTTGTAATAACAATCCTTTACCAACTTCAAATTGCTGATCAACGGGAGTGAAATTAGCAACAGAAGGTCTTCCAAAACGAAGGTATACTGGACCTTCAAATGCTGCAATTGCAATAGTAGCAGCTTTGGTCTGATTGTAATCACAAGTATTGATTACGGTCATTCCAGGAAGCATTTTCATCAAACCAATGTCTTCTAAGATTTGATGGGTTGCACCATCTTCACCTAAAGTAACTCCGGCGTGAGAAGCACAAATTTTTACATTTTTATCAGAGTAGGCAATCGATTGACGGATTTGATCATATACTCTTCCAGTAGAAAAGTTAGCAAAAGTACCTGTAAAAGGTATTTTTCCTCCGATGGTCAAACCTGCTGCAATTCCAATCATATTGGCCTCAGCAATTCCAATTTGGAAAAAACGTTCTGGATTTTCTTTGATGAATTGATCCATTTTAAGAGATCCAATCAAATCAGCACAAAGTGCAACAACATTAGGATTGGTTCTTCCGAGTTCTGTAAGACCAGCTCCGAATCCTGAACGGGTATCTTTAGAACCTTGATTAATATATTCTATCATAATATTTTCTTTCGTATTCCTGCAATGCAGTATTTAATAATCTCCTAAAGTTTCTGGATTTTGAGCTAAGGCAATTGCTAATTGCTCATCGTTTGGTGCTTTACCGTGCCAAGCGTGGGTGTTCATCATAAAGTCAACCCCATTACCCATTTCTGTTTTCAGTAAAATACAAATCGGTTTTCCTTTTCCAGTCATCGATTTTGCTTCTTTTAAAGTAGCAACGATTTCCGTAAGGTCGTTTCCATTTTCAACAGTCAAAACATCCCATCCAAAGGCAATGAATTTCGCAGATATGTCTCCCATAGGCATTACAACATCTGTAGGACCATCAATTTGCTTTTCGTTGAGGTCAATGGTTGCAATAAGGTTATCTACTTTTTTACCAGCAGCATACATAATTGCCTCCCAGTTTTGACCCTCTTGAAGTTCACCATCTCCCAGGAGTGTATATACTAAATGACTATCGTTGTTTAGTTTTTTTGCTTGTGCAGCGCCAAGAGCAACCGAAAGACCTTGTCCAAGTGAACCAGAAGCCATGCGGATACCTGGTAAACCTTCGTGTGTTGTAGGGTGACCTTGTAGTCTAGAGTTTATTAGACGAAAGGTATTGAGTTCCTCAACAGGGAAGTATCCTCTGTGTGCTAAAACACTATAAAAAACAGGAGAAATATGTCCGTTAGAAAGGAAGAATACATCTTCATTTTTACCGTTCATGTCAAACCCTTCTTTGAGGTCCATTACTTCATTATAAAGACTAACCAGAAATTCTGCGCAGCCAAGAGATCCTCCAGGGTGTCCAGAATTTACTTTGTGAACCATTCGTACAATATCTCTGCGGACTTGAGAAACGGTTTGTTCTAGAGTTGTTTGTGTTTGCATGTATTTTAATAATATATAGCACAAAAATACACCTTTGTTTATGGCAAGCAAACTTATCTGTAATACTTATTAACGGCTTCTTCAACATTTTACTAAAATTTAAATTGAAGCCTTTCCTTAGGGGCAAGTTCGTTATATTTGCCCATATTTTTTATTTATGAAATTTGAACGTACTGCAAGCGATCCAAACAGTAAAGCCCGAGCGGGTTCGATTACTACGGACCATGGTGTTATAGAAACTCCGATTTTTATGCCTGTGGGCACAGCAGCTACTGTAAAGGGTGTACATCAACGTGATTTAGATCAAGAAGTAAATCCAGATATAATTCTTGCTAATACCTATCACTTATACTTACGCCCCAAGACAGAAATCATTCATCAAGCCGGTGGGATTCACAAATTCATGAATTGGAAAAGACCAATTCTCACCGATTCAGGAGGTTATCAGGTGTATTCTTTATCTGCGAATAGAAAAATAAAAGAAGAAGGTGTCAAATTCAAATCGCATGTCGATGGGTCTATGCACTTTTTTACTCCTGAAAACGTAATTGATATTCAACGTAAAATTGGAGCAGATATCATCATGGCATTTGATGAATGTACTCCATATCCATGCGATTATCGCTATGCAAAAGCATCTATGCACATGACGCACCGTTGGTTGGAGCGTTGTCTTACTCAAAACGAGAAAAGCCCACTGTTGTACGATTACGCTCAAACTTTTTTCCCAATAGTTCAAGGTAGCGTTTATAAAGACTTAAGAACACAATCTGCCGAATATATAGCAAGTAAAGGAGCTGAAGGTAATGCCATTGGCGGCCTCTCTGTAGGTGAACCAGCTGAAGAGATGTACGGAATGACCGAAATTGTTTGTGATATTTTGCCAGAAGATAAACCTCGATATTTAATGGGGGTTGGTACACCAATTAACTTACTCGAAAATGTAGCTTTGGGCGTCGATATGTTTGACTGTGTAATGCCAACACGGAATGCCAGAAACGGGATGCTCTTTACTGCAGATGGTACCATCAATATTAAAAACAAGAAGTGGGAAGACGACTTTTCTGTTATTGATGCAGCTGGCTATACATTTGTTGACACGGATTATTCAAAAGCGTATCTTAGACACTTGTTTAAAGTAAATGAAATGCTAGGGAAACAAATTGCTACCATACATAATTTAGGTTTCTATTTGTGGTTGATGCGCGAAGCTAGAAAAAGAATCATTGCAGGAGATTTCTATAGCTGGAAAGAACAAATGGTAAAAAACATGGATAAACGTTTATAGTTTTGTTGAAAAAAATTGACCTCTACATAATTAAACGCTACATAGGAACATTCGCTGTAATGATTCTCCTCTTTATCCCTATTGGGATAATGGTTGATGTAGCCGAAAAAATTGATAAGTTCAAAGAAAAAGAAGTACCACTCGAAGCTATCATCGATTATTATTTTGATTTCATGTGGTATTTTGGTAATCTGCTTTATCCTGTTTTCCTCTTTTTAGCAATTATTTGGTTTACCTCAAAACTTGCAAATAATTCTGAAATAATTGCAATTTTAAGCTCAGGTGTTTCTTTCTATAGGTATTTAAGACCTTTTCTTATTGCGGCCTCAATAATTGCTTTGTCTGCTTTTTTAGCAGGAATGTATATTGTGCCAGAAGCAAGTAAAGGCTTCAAAGAATTTAGCCACAAGTATATTAGTCGAAAGAAAAACGACAGGACAACTTCTAACTTATACAAACAGATTAATGATAATGAATTCATTTATGTGAGTAGCTACGATCCCAACCGTAAACGAGGAAATAATTTCACCTTAGAGCATTTTGAAGGTGAGCAAATGAAATTCAAGATTTTTGCCCAAACCATTCGATGGGTCGAAAGTGATACTACTTTTCGACTAATCAATTACAGAAAGCGAACGTTCACAGAAAATGATGAGATTTATGTGCAAGAGAACCGAAAAGACACCCTTTTTGGTTTCGAAATACAAGACCTCGCTCCTTTAAATTACTTAGCCGAAACGCTCTCGCTGGGAGATTTGAATGAATTTATCGCTGAAGAAGAACGCAGTGGGTCTGCTTTGATAGACGTTCATTTACTCGTTCGACACAAACGATACAGTATTCCTTTATCCGTTTTTGTATTAACCATTATTGGGGTTGCAGTTTCTTCTTTTAAAAGAAGAGGAGGGATGGGAGTAAATCTTGCCTTTGGAATTATAACAGGGTTTACATTTATATTTTTCGATAAAATTTTTGGGGTTTTGGTAGACAAAACCGACATGTCTCCTGCCGTTGGAGCTTGGTTACCTTTAGGCGTTTTCGGACTCCTTGCAATCGTATTATTAGCCAATGCTAAACGCTAGATCCAAAAGTCTGATCCACCTTCATATCTTAGTTTTTATTTGGGGATTTACCTCCATTCTAGGGGCTCTAATTCAGAAAAATTCCTTTGAAATTGTATGGTTTCGTGTAGTAATTGCCTCCGGGTTTATTGCTACTTACTTTTTATTTTATAAAAGAAAATTATTCAAAGTTCCACCCAAGGCAATGCCTTATTTTATTTTAGGGGGACTACTCATTTCAATTCATTGGATTTTATTTTTTCATGCCATAAAAATATCTTCTGTATCGGTAACCTTGTCCGTATTGTCCTCTGCATCTTTAATGACATCCCTTTTGGAACCGCTTTTTTATAAAAGAAGAATCCGACCCTATGAAGTCTTTTTTGGAGCCTTTGTAGTGCTTGGGCTGAGTATGATTTTTAAAGCAGAAAAAGATGCTTCTTTAGGGATCTATATTGCATTACTATCAACACTTCTTTCGGTTCTTTTTACATTGCTCAATGGGAAGTTGATTGAACACTATGAGGCAACTACAATTTCTTTTTACCAACTGTTAATGGGAAGTTTGGCTCTATCCATTTGGATGATTTTTACAATGGATATTCCTGAAGACTTTTTTGTTTTTGAAAACTACGATGCCTTGTGGATGTTCCTGTTGGCTTCGATTTGTACAGCCTATGCTTTTATTGCTTCTGTAGAAATCATGAAAGAATTATCACCCTATACGATTATGATTTCATTGAATATGGAACCCGTATATGCCATCTTATTTTCAATTTATATTTTTGGAGAAAAAGAAATTATGAGTTTTAATTTTTACATAGGTGTTATGATTATTCTTGTTTCTGTAATTGGAAATGGAATTTATAAAGCACGCAAATCAAAAAAAACTAGTTCCAATTCCTAAAAATTTATACTTTAGCCCTCAAGAAAACCATTATGGAATATTTAGATTTTGAACTCCCGATTAAAGACATTGTTGAACAGCTCGATAAGTGTAAAATTATTGGAAATGAAAGCGAAATTGATGTAACTGATACTTGCGATCAGTTAGAAAAAAAATTGATTGAAACTAAAAAAGAAATATACGAGAACCTGACTGCATGGCAACGTGTACAAATGTCGCGTCATCCTTCTAGACCCTATACTTTAGATTATATCAAAGGAATTTGTGGAGATACTTTTTTGGAACTGCATGGCGATCGTAATGTGAAAGATGATAAAGCCATGATTGGTGGTCTCGGTAAAATCGGGAATCAGTCTTTCATGTTTATTGGTACTCAAAAAGGATACAATACCACAACCCGTAAATACAGAAACTTTGGAATGGCTAATCCAGAAGGATACCGAAAAGCCCTTCGCTTGATGAAGTCTGCCGAAAAATTTGGAATCCCAGTTGTCACGCTTATTGATACTCCAGGTGCTTATCCCGGTTTGGAAGCAGAAGAACGTGGACAAGGCGAAGCTATTGCGCGGAATATTTTTGAAATGATGTCTCTTAAAGTACCTGTTATTACCGTAATAATTGGAGAAGGAGCATCAGGTGGAGCTTTGGGGATAGGAGTTGGTGATCGTGTGTACATGCTCGAAAACACTTGGTATTCTGTTATCTCACCAGAATCCTGTTCTTCTATACTTTGGAGAAGTTGGGAGTATAAAGAACAAGCAGCGGATTCTCTCAAGTTAACTGCTACGGACATGAAAAAGTCTAAGCTGATCGATAAAATAATAAAAGAACCTCTTGGTGGTGCTCATTATGATCGCGAACTTACTTTTAAAACTGTTCAAGATGAAATTCTAAAAACGTTTAAAGTTTTAGACAAGTTAGAAGCACCTGAATTAATTAAAGCTCGAAGAGCGAAGTACAATGAAATGGGCATCTTCAACGACTAATTTTAGCTTATTAACAAAATAAAATAGTTATACACCCCCTTTTGTTTATACTTGTGGTATATCTCCACTTGTCTATACACTCTAGTTTTCTCGTATTATAATTACTTTCGATTCATGGAAAAAAGAAACCCTGTTATTGCACCAGCTGTATCTGCTGGAAACCTTGTAAATCTTGAAAGAGGGAAGATCCCTCCACAAGCGGTTGATTTGGAAGAGGCTGTTATAGGTGCTATGCTAATCGATAAAAAGGGAGTTGATGAGGTTATTGATATCTTGCAACCTGAGGCTTTTTACAAAGAAGCAAATCAGCATGTCTTTACTGCGATTCATACCTTATTCGAAACCTCAGAGCCAATCGATTTGCTTACTGTATCGGCTTGTTTACGCAAAATGGGTTTACTCGAAAAAGTAGGTGGTGATTTCTACCTTGTACAACTTTCTAAAAAAGTATCCACTTCTGCCCATATCGAATTTCACGCCCGTATCATTTTGCAGAAATTCATTCAACGCAGTTTGATTAAAATCTCAAACGAAATTATTGAAGACGCCTACAAAGATTCTATTGATGTATTCGATTTGTTGGATGTTGCAGAATCGAAGCTGTACGACGTTACACAAGGGAATATCAAGAAGTCTTCGGAGACAGCTCAAAACTTAGTTATACAAGCTAAAAAACGTATTGAAGAGATCGCAAAGCGCGATGGCTTGAGTGGTGTTGCTACTGGTTTCGAAAAGTTAGATGCTTTAACCTCGGGATGGCAACCCTCGGATTTAATTATTATTGCTGCACGTCCGGGTATGGGTAAAACCGCCTTGACTCTTTCGATGGCTCGAAATATTGCGGTTACAAAACAAACTCCCGTTGCTTTTTTCTCCCTAGAGATGTCTTCTGTTCAGTTGATCACCCGATTGATTTCTGCCGAAACAGGACTTTCTTCAGAAAAACTAAGAACTGGAAAACTTGCCAGTCACGAATGGGAACAACTCAATGTGAAAGTTGGTGACCTAGAACGTGCACCCTTATTTATAGACGATACACCTTCTTTATCTATTTTTGATTTACGTGCCAAAGCGAGACGTTTGTCTTCTCAACATGGAATTAAACTGATCGTTGTAGATTATTTACAGTTAATGACAGCAGGAACATCGAATAAATCTGGAAACAGAGAACAAGAAATTTCAACCATCTCACGAAATCTAAAGGCTTTAGCCAAAGAATTGGATATCCCTGTTATTGCTCTTTCTCAGTTATCTCGAGCTGTAGAGACTAGGGGAGGGACTAAACGTCCTTTACTATCTGACCTTCGTGAATCTGGAGCGATTGAGCAAGATGCTGATATTGTATCTTTTATCTATAGACCAGAATACTATGGTATAGATGAGTGGGATGATGATGAGCGAACGCCTTCTGAGGGTCAAGCTGAATTTATTGTTGCAAAACACCGTAATGGTGGATTGGATAATATACGCTTGAAATTCATCGGCCATTTAGGGAAGTTTGATAACTTAGAAAGTTTTGACTCTCCTTTCGAGTTTCAGTCAAAAATGAATGAAGCTCCTATAAACCCTAATTCACTTCCAAATCCAAACGATGCGTTCGGAGATGACGATGATGATATGCCCTTTTAGTTTAAATAAATTCTTTCAGTACAAGACAAAAAAAAATCAGCCAATTGGCTGATTTTTTTTTGAGTACTAATAATGAGTAATTATTTTATTTTGTCAACGACAGCTTTGAAAGCATCTGGATGATTCATTGCTAAATCAGCTAAAACCTTACGGTTTAATTCGATTCCATTGTTCTTTACTTTACCCATAAATTGGCTGTAAGACAATCCGTGAAGACGTGCTGCAGCGTTAATACGTGTAATCCAAAGAGATCTGAAGTTTCTTTTATTGGTTTTTCTATCGCGGTAAGCATAAAGCATTGCTTTGTCTACTGCGTTTTTGGCTACCGTCCATACGTTTTTACGGCGACCGAAATATCCTTTTGCTAGTTTAAGGACTTTTTTTCTGCGTGCTCTTTTGGCAACTGCGTTTACTGATCTTGGCATAATTTTTCTGTTTTGTTATAGGCGGTAGTATAAACTACACTTTCTTACTTTATTGCCCATAACAGGGTTAACATTTGTTTGAACCTAAGCGGAACTACGTTATCGCAAACGTAATTGCTGCTTGATACTTTTTACATCGTTTTCATGAACCAATCCCGAATGAGTCAATTTAAGCTTACGCTTTTTTGACTTCTTCGTTAAGATATGGCTCTTAAACGCATGCTTTCTTTTGATTTTACCAGTTCCGGTAAGCTTGAATCGCTTTTTGGCACTGGATTTAGTTTTCATTTTCGGCATTCTATTGTTATTAAATTAGTACTCGTTTCTTATTTCTTCTTTGGGCTAATGAACATGGTCATTCGTTTTCCTTCTAACTTAGGAAGTTGCTCTACTTTTCCAAGATCTTCTAGATCTTGTGCTAAACGGAGTAACAAAATTTGACCTTGTTCCTTAAAGACAATCGATCTTCCTTTGAAAAACACAAATGCTTTTAGCTTTGCGCCATCCTTCAAGAATTTCTCAGCATGCTTTTTCTTAAACTCATAATCATGTTCGTCGGTTTGTGGACCAAAACGAATTTCTTTGATGATTACTTTAGTTGCCTTAGATTTAAGCGCTTTGTCTCTTTTCTTTTGTTCGTATAAAAACTTCTTATACTCAAGAATTTTACAAACAGGAGGAGTTGCATTTGGTGAAATTTCCACCAAATCTAATTCCAATTCACGTGATAAAGCGAGGGCTTTGTTTAAACTATAAACACCTACTTCCACATTCTCTCCGACCAAGCGAATTTCTTGTGCGGTGATTTTTTGGTTAATCTTATGGGGATCAACTTTGATTACACGTCCTGGACGATTGGTCCTTTTTCTCCGTATTGCTATGACTCTCTTTTTTTAGTTAAACTTCAAATTTAGAAATAGTCTTATCTATCTCTGTTTTTATATTTTCAATGAAGGAAGCGGTACTTATGCTGCCTATATCTCCTTCTTTTCGTTCGCGTACAGAAACGGTTCCGTCAGCGGCTTCTTTCTCTCCTACAATGAGCATGTAAGGGAATTTACTCAATTGTGCGTCTCGGATTTTCTTACCAATAGTCTCATTTCTATTATCCACGAGGGCGCGAATTTCGTGATTTTCCAGTTCATTTGAAACTTTTTCGGCGTATTTTTCATATTTCTCACTCACAGATAGGATAATTACCTGTTCTGGAGTCAGCCAAAGTGGGAAATTTCCACCTGTATGCTCTAATAATATGGCTATAAATCGCTCTAAACTACCAAATGGTGCGCGGTGAATCATTACTGGTCTATGCAATTCATTATCACTTCCTTTATAAGTAAGTTCAAAACGTTCTGGTAAATTATAATCTACTTGTATCGTTCCTAGTTGCCATTTTCTGCCTAAAGCATCTTTGACCATGAAATCAAGTTTTGGGCCATAAAAAGCAGCTTCACCATATTCGATTACATAATTCAATTCTTTCTCTTTTGCAGCATTGATGATTGCGTTCTCTGCTAAATCCCAATTGGCATCAGACCCAATATACTTTTCTGGCTTGTTTGGGTCACGTAGCGATACTTGGGCCGTAAAATCTTCAAAACCTAAAGAACTGAAAACGTATAATACTAAATCAATCACCCGTTTGAATTCTTCATCCAATTGATTGGGCATACAAAATATATGGGCATCGTCTTGAGTGAACCCTCGCACAC
>PXYQ01000060.1 GCA_003023645.1 Candidatus Arcticimaribacter sp.
CTAAACGAGATGATTGAAAATCATATGGCCACGTTCTAATACGTTCTTTATAAATAAATAATACACTACTGCCTGTATTAGTTTAAATTTTTGATAAACTCAACGATCTTATTTTTATAAGAGGTGAGTCCATATTGTAAAAGCAAGCTGTCTTCGAACAGATCCTTGATCAGTTGGTTAGCCGCAAACCTTTTTTTACGGAGTTTATACAGACCTCTAAGCTAGTACAGGCTTTTTTTATAAATAAATAAAATTATGACAACTACCATATACCTTATTGCAACCGGAGTCGGAGGACTTATTTTTGGCTTGATTATTATGCAGATTTTTCAAAAGAGAAATTCTCTTTCGATCATCAAAAAGAGTGAGCAACAAGCCCGGCGTATCATCAAAAAATCGCATCAAGAGTCGGATCGAATTAAGAAAGAAAAAATGCTGCAAGCTAAAGAGCGTTTTATTGAACTTAAATCTGATCATGAAAAAGTAATTCTTCAACGAGAAAAGAAACTTGTTGAGGTTGAAAACCGAGCTCGAGATAAAGAGAAAACACTTAACAAAGAATTACAACGAAATAAAGATCTAAATCAAAGTTTTGAGCAAAAGACTTCCAATTTAGATCAGCGCATCCAAAAGCTAGATCGTAAAAGTCAAACCTTAGATGAGGCTGAAAAAACGTACCAATCTAAACTAGAGGAAGTATCCGGTTTAACTGCGGAGGACGCCAAGCAAGAATTAATAACCTCTTTAGAAGACAAAGCAAAAACAGATGCGATGTCTTTCATTCAACATTCGATTGAAGAAGCAAAATTATCTGCTGAACAAGAAGCTAAAAAAATCATCATCAGTACCATTCAGCGTATCGGAACAGAAGAGGCAGTCGAGAACTGTGTTTCTGTTTTTAACTTAGAATCGGATGATGTAAAAGGTAGAATCATTGGAAGAGAAGGTAGGAATATCCGTGCTATTGAAGCTGCAACAGGTGTAGAAATTA
Source organism: Candidatus Arcticimaribacter sp. (assembly GCA_003023645.1). Classification (GTDB taxonomy): domain Bacteria; phylum Bacteroidota; class Bacteroidia; order Flavobacteriales; family Flavobacteriaceae; genus Arcticimaribacter. Next base: position 992 of record PXYQ01000060.1, read on the forward strand.
TTGTAGATGACACACCAGAAGCAATCATCTTGTCCTGTTTTGATCCTGTTAGACGAGAGATTGCTCGCTTATCATTGCACCGCTTAGTTACTGATGGACGAATCCACCCAGCTCGAATTGAGGAGGTAGTACTTAAAACCACAAAACAAATTGAAAACGAAATTGCTGAGGTTGGAAAACGTACTGTAGTTGATTTAGGAATTCATGGATTGAACCCCGCGTTAATAAAAATTATTGGAAGAATGAAGTACCGTTCTTCTTACGGTCAGAATCTTCTACAACATTCCCGTGAAGTGGCTAAACTTTGTGGTGTAATGGCGTCTGAATTGGGATTGAATCCAAAACTTGCCAAACGAGCTGGACTTTTACATGATATTGGTAAAGTTCCTGAAGAGGAATCTGAACTACCGCATGCTATCTTAGGAATGCAATGGGCAGAAAAGTATGGTGAAAAACCAGATGTATGTAATGCAATTGGAGCGCATCATGACGAGGTAGAAATGACTTCCTTGTTATCTCCCATAGTTCAGGTGTGTGATGCTATTTCTGGAGCACGACCAGGCGCTCGTCGTCAGGTATTGGACAGTTACATTCAACGTCTCAAGGATTTAGAAACAATTGCACTAGATTTTGGTGGAGTTAGTAAAGCTTATGCTATTCAGGCAGGTAGAGAATTACGTGTAATTGTTGAAAGCGAAAAAGTTTCGGACAACAATGCGGCTGAATTATCTTTCCAAATATCACAAAAAATACAAACGGATATGACCTATCCAGGTCAAGTAAAAGTTACTGTGATTCGCGAAACTAGAGCTGTAAACGTTGCCAAGTAAGAGCTTTTTTACCCGATAAGAACATTATAAAGCAAGCCTGCAACAACTGCTCCCGTTAAAGGTGCAATTACAGGTATCCAAGCGTAGGACCAATCTGCATTTTTGTTCTTTCTCGGAAGCATTTGGTAGACCAAACGGGGTCCTAGATCCCGTGTTGGATTAATCGCATAGCCTGTAGTTCCTCCCAAACTCATCCCGATAACCCACACTAAAATTGCAACTGGTAGCGCATCTAGTGAGCCAATACCAAAGTTTTGCATTTGTATTCCTTCAATTTCAATGTTAGGAGACACAATAAAAAAGATTCCGAACACAAGCATAAAAGTGCCTAAAAATTCACTGAAAAAATTGTTTTTGTAGTTCCGTATTGCTGGCCCTGTGCAAAATGTACTGCGTACAGCTGCTTCGTCTGTAGTAGCACGATAATGATCGATATAAAGGATATAAGACACCCAGCTACCGAACATTGCACCCAACAGTTGAGCAAAAACATAGGTGGGAACTAAACTCCATGAGAATTTCCCAATTACTGCCAATCCAACTGTTACAGCCGGATTTAGATGCGCTCCACTGAATTGGCCTGTAGCGTAAGCGCCTACAAAAACGGCAAAGCCCCATGCAGAAGTAATGAGTACCCAAGAAGTTTGTCCTTCGGCAATGGTATTCTTTAAATTTACATTGGCAACTACACCAGCTCCTAAAAGAAGAAGGATTGCAGTTCCCATAAATTCGGCTATAAAAGGAGTCATCATAATGTATAATTTGAGTGTAAATTTCGTTAAACCCTAACAGTTTTCTGTGTCAGATTCTGTTTTTCTTTTTAATTGTTGTGTTGGCAGCTATGAAACAGTAGCTTATGTTTTTAGCTAATCAAATTCCCTTCGTTGTCCCACTGGGCAACATCGTTACGTTTTTCTTGATCAACACATTTTGCAATCCACTCGGGGTCATAAGCTAAGCCGTGATCGTCTAACACATCTTGAGGTACTCCATCCCAAACGTTTGGTGAGTTCCCAACATACCCTAACTCTTCAATACCGATAGCAGATGTAAAATATCCAGTCATCACCAAATTTTTTATGAGGCTAAAAAACTGAATGGGTTGAGGTTGTTCAGATGGGCTCAGCTCCGGATTTGGAAATGCAATTTCATCCAATATAGTTTTTTGTTCAACTTCTGTTATTGAGGTGAAAACTTTTTCGAAACGGGTATTGGATTCGTGATCTAATCCCATGATTCCTCCGCGAATGGGCTCTTGGAAACCAGGGTAATCTTTTGCCATAAATTCTATAAACTCAGGTACTCCTGCATCTAAAATACTTCCGTTTTCATTGGGAGGTAAAATGAGATGTCCCAACTGCGTAATGGTTTCAATTTCGTGTGGAGTAAAAAACTGTTCCCCCAATAATTTTTGATCAACAGCTTTCTCTTCTGGGGTTCTACCGTATTGATGTTCCCAAACTTTTGCGGTAAGTTCTTCTTTCGAATCACTAACACAGCTTTCTAATGCGAGGCCTCCTACTAGAGACCCTAAAACGAGTGACTTTATACTTTCTCTCCGATCCATAAGATTAAATATTTTGTTTTTTAAGTTCTTGAATGATGAAGTCTGAGGTTCTCCATGCTAATGCTAAAATAGTCCAGGTTGGGTTTTTGTCTGCTTGAGAAACAAAAGGTCCTGCATCGACTATGAAAACATTTTTCACATCGTGTAGTTGTTCAAATTCGTTTACAACAGAGGTTTTAGGGTCGCTTCCCATACGCGTAGTTCCCACTTCATGAATAATTCTTCCCGGATTCAATAAACCATAATTTTGCTCTGCTGTGGGTTTATCTCCCAAGACAGTTCCGCCCATATTATCGATGATCTCTTCAAAAGTATTGTGCATGTGACGTGCCTGATTGCGTTCAAAATCACTCCAGTGGTAGTTGAAACGTAAAACAGGAATTCCGAACTCATCTACTTTGGTTGGATCAATTTCACAATAATTATCCTCCCGAGCTATGGCTTCGCCACGTCCCGACATGCCCATAACAGAACCATAGAATTTCTGAATATCTTCTCGCAGCGGATTTCCATAACCACCGACTTTTATACCGAGGTACTTGTTGAGATCATTTACGTTAAATCCTGTTCCATAGGAAGGCATTCCCATACCTCCCCATACTTCAATGTGATATCCACGAGGAAAATCTAGTTTTTTATTATCTAGCCACCAAGGGGAGTAGATGTGCATCCCGCCAACACCATCTTCATTATATCGTTTACGGTTCATCATACTCGGAACAAAAGCCATACGGTCTGTGCCTGTAGAATCATGAAGATATTTCCCTACCATATTGCTGTTGTTTCCAAGACCGTTGGGATGTTGTTTACTTTTTGAATTCAATAGTATACGCGCAGAACTACAGGCCGAAGCAGCAAGGATTACTATTTTTCCAAAAATCTTATTTTCGGTACGATCCTTTTTGTTAATGAACGAAACACCAGTAGCTTTCCCTTCTTCGTTAACCAGAACTTCGCGTACCATACTGTCTACATATAAATCAACTTGACCTCCAGATTTTTGAGCTGGAAAAATCAAACAAGAACCTGATGAAAAGTCAGCGTATACAGAACACGAACGACTGCATTGACTGCAGTAGAAGCAAACCCCTCGATCGTTATTGATCCGTTTGGTTAAAATCGATAACCTTGAGGGAATTACTTTAACATTCGATTTCTTTGCACCCTTTATGTAATACAACTCATGTAAACGCGGTTTTGGTGCCGGCAAAAAGAAACCATCGGGTTCGTTGGGCAAATTTTCCTTACTTCCGAAAACGCCTATGAGTTTGTCTACTTTATCGTAATAAGGCTTTATGTCATCGTATCCAATTGGCCAGTTTGCGCCCAGTCCATCACGATCTTTTCCTTTAAAGTCACGTGGTCCAAAACGTAAAGAAATTCGCCCCCAGTGATTGGTTCTTCCTCCTAACATTCGGGAACGATACCAGTCGAATTGACTATCTCCAACTTGGGTGTAGGGTTCTCCTTCTAGCTCCCATCCGCCATAAGCCATATCAAACTCTCCAAAAACACGTTGGGTGTTTGCGCCTCTACGTGGCGATTCGTGTGGCCATTTGAGTTGGGTTTGCTGTTCCGGATTAGCAGGATCAAAGTATGGTCCTGCTTCTACAACGGCTACTTTTAGGCCAGCGTCGGCAAGGACTTTAGTTGCCATTCCACCGCCAGCTCCAGAGCCAACAATAACGACATCATACTTCTTAGAGGATTCAATGATTTGCATAGGTTTTATTTTAGATTTAAGAATGTAAGTACTTTTTTACTTCAAAATTTTGATTTTCTCCATTTTCATAATGCATATACGTAAAGCCTTTGTGGATACAACTAGACCCAACACGACCTTGTTTATCAAGCGCGATATAAGCAACTTGAAAATCAATTGTATCGCCTTGTTTTTCAACAATACGGTGTATCGCTTCGTCGCATGCTTCTTGGGGAGAATGACCTTGTCGCATCAGTTCAACGATTAAAAAACTTCCAACAGTTTTTACAACTTCTTCTCCCATTCCAGTTGCAACAGCTCCACCAATGGTATTGTCAATAAAAAGACCCGATCCAATGATGGGAGAATCTCCCACACGACCTTTCATTTTATAAGACAAGCCACTTGTGCTGCAAGCGCCTCCAATATTGCCATTTTTATCTAAGCAAAGGGTTCCTATAGTATCGTGGTTTTCTATGTTTATGATGGGTTTGTATTGGGACTCTTTGGTCCATTCTTCCCACTCTTTTTTAGATTCTGCAGTTAGTAAATCGGTATGTTTATACCCCAATGATTTTGCGTAAGCTTCGGCACCCTTACCAGCTAGCATTACGTGGGGAGTTTTTTCCATAACATCCCGAGCCAAGGCTGCTACATGAACAATATTTTCAACAGCAACTACAGAACCACAATTTCCCGTATGATCCATAACAGAAGCATCGAGTGTAACTGTTCCTTCTCGATCGGGTGCTCCGCCGAGGCCTACGGTTGTGTTTTGGGCATTTAATTCTTCTACTTCGGCGGCTTTAATAGCTGCTGTTAGCGCATCGGTCCCCGATTCAAGCGCTTTTGCTGCTGCGGCATTCGCAGTTGTGAAATTCCATGTGCATATCGAAATCGGACCTTTTGGGGGAGTGTGAATTTTGCTAAAACTCCTATTCTCATTAGCAGAAAGAACTTTGGGTGTAACTAATGCTGCGACACTTCCAACTAATGTTTTCCCTATAAAAGACCTTCTTTTCATGTGTAATTTTTATTGAATGTATTAATTTTTTTGAATATTCTCCTGTTTTTTAGCCTTCGACTTATTCAATCTTTATAATATAGACCTTAAATTAGTGCTTTAAATTATTTTATGAAAATTGAAGTTTGTGTTGCCAGCCTTGAAGCTGCTACAAGAGCAGAACAACTAAAAGCAGATCGTGTAGAGTTGTGTTCTGAAATGGGAGTTGGGGGTGTAACTCCATCCATTGGATTAGTAGAGCAACTGGTAGAAGAAATTCAGATTCCCATACACGTTTTAGTGCGCCCTCGCAGTGGAGATTTCAACTATTCTGCGAACGAATTTTCACTTATTTTAAAAGATATGGAGCGCTTAATAGACTTGAATGTTGCCGGAATAGTAGTCGGAGCAACAACATCAACGGGAGCTTTAGCGTTGCCAGAATTAAAAGAAATGCTTGCTTTGGCAGGAAAGATTCCACTTACTTTTCATCGGGCTTTTGATGTAGTCGAAAAACCACTATTTGCCTTAGAACAATTAATCGATTTAGGATTTGCTGCTCTGCTCACTGGTGGTCAATGCGAACGTGCCTCTGATGGCTTTTCTTTATTGAAGCAAATGAAATCGATCGCAGCTGGGTCCCTCGATATTCTCCCTGGAGGTGGTGTCCATGCATCAAATTGTCAAATGTTTGTAGATGAGCAATTCAACTGGTTGCATTTATCGGCAAAGAAAGAAATTTCTTTGGAAGTCCAAACGGATAAAAACCTTTCGTTTTTAGAGCAACCACAATACGAGTTGGATGAAGAGCGATTAAAAGCGGTTGTTGCACTTTGTAAATAACAACTAGGTCTTGTCTTTTATGTTTTCCGAATCCTCTTTGTATGAAAAAAACATATTGGCCCAGATTATCTTGGAGAGTGCATTGATATAGGGCCCAAGAATTGCCATTGCCGCGCAAATTGCAAAAAAAGTTTTAAGAAATGAAAAACTAGTTGAAACCCAATACGATATAGCAGTAGTAGCGACCATTAGTGCAACTCCAATACCATAAGCAACATACATAGACCCAAAGTAAAAGCTAGGTTCCATGCTGTACTGTAAGCCACAACAAGCGCATTGCTTTCTTACTTTCGTGAATTTAGAAAAATTATAAGGTGATCTTTCAAGAAATTTTCCTTTGTGACATTGGGGACAGCGAATGGGTAGAATACTATTGAATTTACTTCCTTTAGAAAAAATCATATTGCAAAGTTTTTGCAAATGTAAAGGGAATCTTTATAATTTAATTAAGAAAGTATTCTACAATATTCTTTACCTTAGAATTCTAATAAAAATGAGTACAATGACACTTGAAGATTTTAAACTAAGAACACCAGAACAATATAAAGAAGCCCAACAACAAGCAATTAAAAATCCTGACTTATTTTGGGCGGAGATCGCCAATACATTTGAATGGAAAACACCATTTGAAAAAGCACTACAATACAATTGGAATGATACACCCTCGACCGAATGGTTTGCGGGTGGGAAACTTAATATAACAGAAAACTGTTTGGATCGGCATGTTGCTACCCAACCCGATAAACTTGCTCTTATTTGGGAGCCAAATGAACCGCATGACACTCCTGTTAAGTTAACCTATAAAGAGCTTTTAGAAGCAGTTTGTACATTTGCCAATGGATTGAAAAACCAAGGTGTTTCAAAAGGAGATCGTGTATGTATTTACCTTCCAATGGTTCCAGAACTCACAATTGCTGTGCTTGCCTGTGCTCGGATTGGTGCTATCCATTCTGTAGTTTTTGCAGGTTTTTCTGCTTCAGCTCTTGCCGCTCGAATTCAAGATTCAGGATGTAGTATACTCATTACTGCGGATGGTGCTTTTAGAGGTAATAAAACAGTTCCCCTTAAAGATATAGCAGACGACGCTTTAAAGACCTGTGAGTCTGTTAGGAAATCAATTGTACTGCAACGCACATTTGAACCTATTTCATGGAATAATAAACTGGATGTTTGGTGGCATGATTTTGTCGATGGTCTATCTTCTAGCTGTACACCAGAAATAATGGATGCAGAAGATGTACTCTTTATTTTATATACTTCAGGGTCAACCGGAAAACCCAAAGGTATGGTGCATACTTGTGGGGGTTATATGGTGTATACCGCTTATAGCTTTATGAATGTATTTCAGTATGAGCAGGATGACGTTTATTGGTGTACCGCAGATATCGGCTGGATAACTGGGCATAGTTATATGGTATACGGACCTCTAGCAGTAGGAGCTACGTCGGTTCATTTTGAAGGAGTGCCTTCTTATCCTAAATGGAATAGATTTTGGGAAATTTGTGAGAAGCATAAAGTCAATCAATTTTATACTGCACCTACTGCAATTCGTGCTTTGGCGAAGCATCCATCGTCACACGTTACGAACCACGATTTAAGTGCCTTGAAAGTTCTTGGCTCCGTTGGAGAACCTATAAACGAAGAAGCTTGGAATTGGTATGATACTCATGTTGGTAAGAATCAAGTTCCAATAGTTGATACTTGGTGGCAAACCGAAACAGGTGGAATTTTAATATCGAGCCTTGCTGGTGTTACTCCACAAAAACCAACCTATGCAACCCTTCCTTTACCTGGAATTCAAGCAGCTTTGGTAGACGATAAAGGAAACCCTTTAACAGACAAAGAAGCGGAAGGAATTCTTACGATCAACTTTCCCTGGCCTTCTATTGCAAGAACCATTTGGGGTGATCACAAACGATACCAAGAAGTGTATTTTTCTGCCTTTCCGGGCCGCTATTTCCCTGGAGATGGTGCTTTGCGTGATGCAGATGGAAATTATAGAATTACGGGTAGGGTAGATGATGTGGTTATTGTTTCAGGACATAACCTAGGGACAGCACCGATAGAAAACAGTATAAACGAGCATCCAGAAGTTGTTGAAAGTGCTGTAGTTGGATATCCTCACGATATTAAGGGTAATGCACTCATGGCATACGTAATACTCTACAATACAACCGACGATTCAGAACGATTGATTAAAGAAATTCGAGAGCAAATTTCCAATACTATAGGTCCAATTGCCAAGCCCGATCGTGTTTTGATTGTTAGTGGATTACCAAAAACAAGAAGTGGGAAAATTATGCGACGTATCCTCCGAAAATTAGCTTCCAATGAAATGGATCAGCTAGGGGATATTTCTACCCTTTTGAATCCCGAAATAGTCGAAGAAATAAAAAAAGAGTTGTCTTAATTATTGAAAAATTATAATCAAAGCGCCTAAAGCCGTAAAAAGTAAAATTAATTTTCTGTAGGCATTTTCTTTTATTTTCTTAACGAGTTTAACTCCCACATACAGTCCAAGTGCTACAAAAGGAGCGAGGAGTAAACTTATTTTAAGCGAATCCAATTGAACTGTTTCCCAAACAAAAACATGGAAGGGTAGTTTGAAGACATTGATTAAAAAGTATAACCACGCTGCCGTTCCAATAAACTCATTCTTGGGTAGCTTTTGAGCCAGAAAATAAAGGTTGGTAAATGCACCTGCTAAATTCCCTACCATGGTTGTAAAGCCAGCCGTAATTCCTAACGCACCAGCAAAACTCCAGTGTGTAGGCACGGTTTTATTCTTTTTTCGATCCCAAGAATACATCAAAATCACTGAAAAAAGAATGATAACAGCCATTCCTAAACGGAAACTATTTTCATTGATATTATAGCCATAAAAAACACCAATTAGAACACCAAAAATCATCCAAGGAATCATTTTTAGGATATATTTCCATTGGCAAAATCGATTGTAATAAATAATAGCAAAAACATCTCCCATCAGTAGTAAGGGCATAAGAATCCCAGTTGATGCCCTTGCTCCATAAACTAAAACCAGTGACGTAACAATCAAGACTGCTATCCCTTTGATTCCTGATTTTGAAACACCCAGTAAGAACGCAGCTATAGCCGCAAGGTAAAAAGTAGGATGCAATACGATTTCTAAAAAGCTTGTGGTTTCGATGGATATAAATTTCCTCAAAAATAGGATATATTAATGATTATGCCTTTTAATTTACGATATATGCAAATGCATAAACAAGGTGCTTTGTTAATTTTTAATCATCTTTGTACAAACTTTTTTTTTGAAAAATTTATCAGAAGCGATTCGTTTTATGTTGCTAAGTACGTTGTCCTTCGCACTAATGAACGCCCTTATCAAAGAGCTTAATTATTACTCTCCTTTTCAGTTGGTTTTTTTTAGATCAATTGGTTCTCTCGTGTTTACAACAATCTTCTTAAAAGTTAACAACATCTCGTTTCGTGGAAAGAAAATGTCTTTGTTACTCTTTCGAGGAATTGCTGGGGTAATTTCAATGGTTTTGTTTTTTAGTTCTGTACAATATATTACTGTGGGATCTGCAGTTACATTGCGCTACGTTGCTCCGTTATTTGCAGCTATTCTGGCGGTTATTTTCTTGAAAGAAAAAATCCTTCCCTTGCAATGGTTTTTCTTTCTAATTGCATTTGTAGGTGTCGTATTGATTAAAGATTTTGATTCTTCAGCATCCACAACTGGAGTTGTAATGGCTATCGGAGCTGCATTTTTTAGCTCTATTGTTTATATCTTGATCAGTAAAATTGGGCATCAAGATCATCCCGTCATTGTAGTACACTACTTTATGGCTATCTCAACCTTGGTGGGAGGTATTGGAACTCTTTTTTATTGGACGGTTCCCATGAGTGCTTTAGACTGGATATTGCTATTTTCTCTGGGTGTTTTTGGTTATTTTGGACAACTGTTCATGACCAAAGCGTTCCAGTTTGGTCAAGCCTATATGGTTGCACCATTTAAATATGTTGAGGTTGTTTTTACACTATCGTTAGGAGTCTTCTATTTTGAAGAGGTGTATACTTTTTGGAGTTTGTTTGGGACTGCTTTAGTAATCGTAAGTCTCACGTTGAACGTAATTTACAAAAGCAGAAAGGGGTAGCTTTATATTTTTTTCAGGTTTTAATTTATTTTCCCTATCTTCAAAATCCCAATCTAATATGTTTCTCTTATGCGTGATTTAAAGTATTTGTTTGCTTACAGCATTCCGTTTTCCGCTTTCTTATCAGTCTATTTCTTAGGCTATTTCTCCTTCGGCGCCGTTTTTTATGCGTTTGTAATTATTCCTCTTTTGGAAATGGTTATCAAAACCCGAGGACAAACATATTCGGAAGAAGAAAAATCCAGCAGATTATCGAACATTCTTTTTGATCTTATGCTCTATGGCAATCTCCCAATTGTTTTTGGAATTTTAGGCTATGGCTTTTATGTTATTTCAACGGGAAGTTTATCGACTATGGAAACGGTTGGTGTGGTACTTTCTTTAGGGATTTTGTTGGCAACCAACGCCATAAATGTTGCCCACGAACTGGGACATCGTAAAACCAGAATGGAACAAATGATGTCCAAAGCACTATTGCTTCCATGTCTATATATGCATTTTTATTTAGAACATAATTTTGGACATCATAAGAATGTGTCTACCCCAGAAGATCCGGCAACTTCGAAGTACAACCAAATGTTGTATCAGTTTTGGTTCACCTCGGTATTCAAACAATATCGTAATGCATGGGGAATACAAATGAGCATGCTGAAAAAGGAAAACCGTTCTTTCTTTTCTGTTAAAAATCAAATGCTATTTTATATTTTCTTTCAAGGACTATATCTGACAACAATCTTTTATTTCTTCGGAAGTTTTGGCTTGGCAATTGGTCTTATCGTTGGAGTTATTTCCTTTCTATTCCTAGAAACGATCAATTATATAGAACACTACGGTTTGGTTAGAGAGAAGACAAAATCGGGACGATATGAACGAGTACAGACTAAGCATTCGTGGAATTCTAATCACCTGATAGGTCGTATTGTTTTATACGAACTTACCCGTCACAGCGATCATCATTTTATTGCGTCAAAGAAATATCAGGTGTTGGAGCATAAGGACGAGAGCCCACAACTCCCTTTCGGATATCCAACCTGTATTCTGCTTGCGATGTTTCCTCCGCTTTGGTTTCATTTAATGAATCCTAGAGTGCCAAAAGCGATGGTTGCTGCTGCTGCTTAGATGTTTTTATTTGCCACATCCTGCACTATTTCCTTACTTTAAAGTATACGAATATTTCATTTTTTTTATTGAAAAAGATTCCATGATTTTGTGGTGTGTATTTCACTAATTGCTATACATTTGATTTAACAAACGGCACCAAATCTTTTGTTTAAATATCTGAATATATGGTTTCTAATAATAAAACACATCCTCCTTCTTTATCTTCTTTAGGAATTAATAACAGTACTATTTTGTATCAACTATCGGCTGAAGCATTACACGAAATCACGCTTCAATCCAGTCAAGGAGTAGAAACTTCTTCAGGAGCTTTAGCGGTAAATACAGGTGAATTTACGGGACGATCTCCTATGGATCGATTCATTGTTAAAGATGCAATAACGGACGATAAAGTCTGGTGGGGTGCGATCAACATACCATTTGCGCCTCAAGATTTTGATCGTTTATACGATCGCGTTATTTCGTATTTAGATCAAAAAGATCTGTACGTTCGTGACTGTTTTGCCTGTGCAGAACCGACACATCAAATGCGTTTGCGAGTCGTAAATGAATACCCTTGGTCCAATATGTTTGCATACAATATGTTTATTCGCCCAAGTGAAGATGAACTCGAAGGTTTCGATCCAGAATGGACGGTAATTAATGCACCAGGATTTATGGCAGATCCAGATCGAGATGCAACCCGTCAACATAATTTTGCAATTCTAAATTTTACTAAAAA
>PXYQ01000002.1 GCA_003023645.1 Candidatus Arcticimaribacter sp.
ATTTCTACATTACCGACTTGACGCATTTTCTTTTTCCCCTTCTTTTGTTTTTCCAACAGTTTTCGTTTACGAGAAATATCACCACCATAACATTTGGCGGTTACATCTTTACGAACCGCTTTGATGGTTTCTCTAGAAATTATTTTGGCTCCAATAGCAGCTTGTATTGGAATATCGAACTGTTGTCTTGGAATTAGTTGGCGTAATTTCTCACACATTTTCTTTCCAATATTATATGCGTTGTCTGCATGGATCAAAGCCGATAAAGCATCCACTTGACTTCCGTTCAATAGGATATCGACCTTCACTAGTTTAGAAGGGCGCATTCCAATTGGAGAATAATCGAAAGAGGCATACCCTTTTGAAACAGTTTTTAAACGATCATAAAAATCAAAAACAATTTCAGCTAAAGGCATATCAAAAGTAAGCTCTACACGTTCGGTTGTCAGATACGTTTGATTGGTAATAACACCTCTTTTTTCGATACAAAGAGACATTACATTTCCAACAAAATCTGCTTTGGTTATTATGGAGGCCTTTATAAAAGGCTCTTCAACACGATCTAAAGCCGATGGGTCGGGAAGATCCGATGGATTATTTACTAGAATTCTATCGGTTACATCTTTTCGGACAAAGGCATGATAGGAAACGTTGGGAACCGTTGTGATAACGGACATATTGAATTCTCGTTCCAAACGCTCTTGAATGATTTCTAAATGCAACATCCCTAGGAATCCACAACGAAAACCAAAACCTAGTGCAGCTGAACTTTCTGGAAGAAAAACAAGAGAAGCATCGTTCAGTTGAAGCTTTTCCATCGAAGAACGAAGCTCTTCGTAATCTTCGGTGTCGACAGGATAAATTCCAGCAAAAACCATGGGTTTTACTTCTTCAAATCCATCAACAGCGTTTTGGGTAGGGTTGTCTGGGGTAGTAATTGTATCTCCTACTTTTACTTCTTTAGCGTCCTTAATACCGGTGATGAGGTATCCCACATCTCCAGCTTTAATTATTTTTTTGGGTTCTTGTTTGAGCTTTAAGGTTCCAATTTCATCCACATTATAGGTGTTTTTTGTGGCAATGAATTGAATCTTTTGTCCTTTAGAAATAGTACCATTCAAAATTCTGAAATAGGTTTCTATTCCTCTAAAGGGATTGTAAACTGAATCGAAAATTAAGGCTTGAAGCGGTTCGTCTGGGCTTCCTTTTGGATGCGGAACGCGCTCAATAATTGCTGTTAATATTTCTTGAATTCCAAGGCCTACTTTAGCAGAGGCTGGAATAACATCTTCGGGAGCACAGCCCAATAAATCGACAATATCATCAGTTACTTCTTCGGGGTTAGCCGAAGGAAGATCGACCTTATTGAGCACTGGAATAATTTCTAAATCATTTTCTAGCGCAAGGTATAAGTTCGAAATAGTTTGTGCTTGGATGCTTTGTGCAGCATCAACAATAAGCAAAGCTCCTTCGCAAGCAGCAATGGATCGAGAAACCTCGTAGGAAAAATCGACATGGCCGGGTGTGTCAATCAGGTTCAAGATATATTCTTGTCCTTCATGAATATATTCCATTTGGATTGCATGCGATTTAATGGTAATCCCACGCTCACGCTCCAAGTCCATACCGTCTAAGATTTGATCTTGTTTTTCGCGTTCCGTAACAGTTCCAGTAAAATCTAATAGTCGATCTGCTAATGTACTTTTCCCATGATCAATGTGGGCAATAATGCAAAAATTTCTGATGTACTTCATAGCGTTTCTTTCCTAAGCTTAAGCCGCAAATATACTTATTTGTCCAATGCTTTTTTGCTTTCTCTTGAAATATAGTTTCTTAAAAACCATTTGCTTTTTTAAATAATTGTTATCTTGAATTAGATTTAACCCAATAATCTTATTTTTATGAAATTAACCATCACACATCAGGAACAATATTCTAGAAGCGAACTCTTGTTAAGATCCATTTTTGGAGTTCTATATATTACCTTACCACACGCATTTCTTCTCTTTTTTGTAGGCCTCTGGGGGCTTATTTTAAACTTCGTTGCTTTTATTACCGTCGTTTTTACTGGAGAATACCCCAAAAGTATTTTTGAGTTTCAAGTGCAACTGATGCGCTGGAAGTTACGTGTCAACGCGCGCATATATAATTTGTCTGACGGATACCCTGCATTTGGCCTCTCGGGTACAGATGAGGAATACACACAATTAGAAGTACCTTATCCTGAACAAATAAGCAGAAGTTTGGTTTTGCTACGATTCTTCTTTGGTGTCATTTTTGTTGGAATCCCGCATGGATTTGTTTTATACTTTAGAAACATAATAGGCGTATTCATTTCTTTTTTCGCATTGTTTGCTGTGCTCTTTACAGGAGAATATCCAAAGAGTTGGCACCGTTTTATTGTTGGCACTATGCGCTGGCAATTTCGAGTTGGAATTTATTTAGCCTACTTGTCAGATGACTATCCTCCGTTTACTGGAGAAGCCTAACTCATTTATTTTTAAAACAGAAAAATGTCTATAACCTACATTCCACTTCCGCAACCAGAAGAACTTACTTCACGCGAAAAAGAAGACGCAATGGGCGCCTATTTAATGATGTTTGCCGCTTTTGCTGTAAGCATCCCTTTACCTATTGTCAATTTGATTGCTGCAATAATTTACTTCTATATCAACAGAAAAAAAAGCCGTTATATTCATTTTCATTGCCTTCAATCCCTACTGTCTCAATTGCCAACAACCCTTATAAATTGGGGTATGCTCTACTGGGCACTACAAATTTTCTTATTCGATAACGTAGAGATCAACGACTACTTTTACGCCTATCTCGGTTTTATGATTTTGGCCAACCTCATCTATTTTACGTTCAGTATTGTTGCAGCCATTCGAGCAAGAAAGGGTGTTTTTATGTACTTTATTTTCTTTGGTTCTTTTGCCTATAATCGTGTGTATTCCTCCAAGAACACCTTGTTTTATGATAATGAAGAACGCCACGAAAAAACAACACAGCAACTCAATAAACCTCCATTCGAATGAAGCAAAAGATCGTAAAAGATTTGATTAAAATCCTGTTCCTTTTCGGAGGGATTTTTGCATTTTTCTATGTTGGATTACAGTTGTTGTCTGAGGATAAGAAGAATAGTTGGCTGTATTCTGGCGATGAAGCGAAGCTCATTTCCTATGAGCAAGAAATCAAATTAGGGAATCTTATTGATGAATATTTAATAGATACAGATGAAACGATTTTGCTGCAAAATGAATTAATCGATTCGGTCGTTTGGGCAGTTCGTTCGCGTTTAGAAAAACAAATTATAATGTCAGAGTATGATTACAAAATCGTAGTCGTCGATGATGATCTGGTCAATGCATTTACAATCCCAGGAGGAAGGATTTATATTTACAAAGGTTTGTTTGAGTTTTGCGAATCTGCGGAACAACTTGCAGCTGTTTTGGCACATGAGATAGGCCATGTAGAAAAGCGTCATTCGGTTTCTAAACTCATTAAAGAATTTGGACTCAAAATTTTATTTTCGATTGTAACTGGGGGCGATACTATTTTGCTTGGTGAACTATGGGAAAGCACCGTTTCTAGCGCTTTTGACCGTTCCAATGAAAAAGAAGCAGATCAATATGCAATGGAATTGTTGGAGCGTGCTAAAATAGTACCAACAGCGATAGCTTCTTTTTTTAGAAAATTAAATCGTGAAGAATTGGATTACAACGAGAATATGGAATTTCTAATGACCCACCCGCACAACAATTCAAGAATAAAGGCATCCTTAAGCTACGAAACAGCAGGAAATTTTGAAGCTCAAGACTTTGATATTGATTGGAAGCGAGTTAAAGAAGCTTTGAAGTAAAACAACAAAGAGATGCGAAACATTATAGCTGGATTAAGAATATTATTGGGGATAACCTTCCTTTTTTCGGCTTACACCAAATTTGTTGGCCCTGGTTTTTTTGAAATAACCTTAATGGATCAAGGATTAGCATCCGACCGTTTTATTGCTGCACAGCTAGCCCGATTTTTTATTGGGTTGGAATTTGCTCTAGGAATTTTAATGCTACTTCCTTTTTACACCAAAAAATTAATGATTGCCTCTCTACTTCTTTTGGGAGGCTTTACACTACATTTAGTCTATTTGTGGAGTATAGGCGACACCGAAAATTGCGGCTGTTTTGGCGAGATGATATCGATGACACCAGTAGAGTCAATTATAAAAAACATAGTCTTTATTGGAATTTCTGCATTTCTTTTTTGGAAAACACCCAAGGATATACGCTCGATAAAGCCAGCATTTTTATCAGTAGGACTTATTATTGCAAGTATGTGGCTACTACTCCCACTGCCAGATCACAGCGAATTTCCTTTTCAAAAATTCACCCAGTTTGAGTATGCAGGTCGAGTAGATCTGGCTGCTGGAGAAAAAACCGTGGCAATTTTTAATTTGGACTGTGAACACTGTCAAGAAGCTGCAACCCAATTGGCCGAACTGGAGCGCGCGAGCACCAACTTCCCGAAGCTATACGTTTTGTTTTATCAAGAAGGAAGCACTACAGTTTCGGAATTTGAACAACTCACAACGTCTGCTTATCCAAACGCTTTTATCGATATGAATACATTTTTTGATTTAATCGGGAATTCTCCCCCTCGAATTTACCACCTAAAAGCAGGAAAAGTTGAAGCGATCTGGGATGAAGATTTTGTTTCTCATTACCAAGAAACGTTTGAATTGAACTAGGGTGTATAGAAAACCTAGGTTTTACGTACTTTTGTAAAAAATTTCACGCTTTGGTAAAAATTGGTGACATCGAACTCAGTGACTTTCCGCTTCTTCTTGCACCCATGGAAGACGTTAGCGACCCTCCTTTTCGAGCCCTGTGCAAGGAACATGGAGCAGACGTAGTTTACACCGAATTCATTTCGAGTGAAGGTCTGATTCGTGACGCCGCTAAGAGTGTCATGAAACTTGACATTTACGAAAAAGAGCGCCCCGTTGGGATTCAGATTTTTGGTGCAAACGAAGAATCAATGCTTCGATCTGTAGAAATTGTTGAAGCATCTAAGCCCGATATTATTGACATCAATTTTGGATGTCCAGTTAAGAAAGTAGTGAGTAAAGGAGCAGGAGCAGGTATTTTGAGAGACATTCCCTTAATGGTTCGCTTGACTAAAGTAATGGCAGAACACACCAACCTTCCCATTACGGTAAAAACACGTTTGGGCTGGGATCACGATTCTATAAAAATTGTTGAGGTAGCCGAACGCTTGCAAGACGCCGGAGCAAAAGCCATCTCGATTCACGGGAGAACTCGTGCTCAAATGTATAAAGGCGATGCCGATTGGCGTCCTATAGCTGAAGTTAAAAACAACCAACGCATGCATATTCCTATTTTCGGAAATGGCGATGTTGACAGCCCCGAAAAAGCAATAGAAATGCGCGATCAATATGGTTTAGACGGTGCTATGATTGGAAGAGCAAGTATTGGAAACCCTTGGTTTTTTAATCAAGTAAAGCATTTTATGAAAACGGGAACTCACTTAGCTCCACCATCCATTGTAGAGCGAGTAGATGCTGCCCGTAGGCATTTGGAAATGGCAATTGATTGGAAAGGGGAAGTTTTGGGTGTTTTAGAAACGCGCAGACATTATACAAACTACTTCAAAGGAATTCCCCATTTTAAAGAATACCGAACCCGAATGGTAACCTCGAACGCATCGGTAGATGTCTTTGCCGCTCTAGCTGATGTTGAGGCCAACTGGGGTGATTATGAAATGGTTTAAAGCAACTTAATTCTTTTCCCTACCTGGGCAGTAGCCCACGCCGAGGCAAGACCCCCTAGCACAAGAAGTAACAGCAATACCATCGCTACGTTTTGAAGCTCCAAACGAACGGGATATGGGAAATTGGTTCCAGGAACATAAAGAAAAGGGAAATAGCGCTGAAGGAGTACTAGAGTTGTGCCTAATAAAATCCCAAGGCCACCGCCAACCCAACTGATCATTCCGCCCAAGTAAAAGAAAATTAAACGAATTTCTTTAGGCTGTACACCAAGAGCGTACAGCACCTTCAATTGGGGTCTTTTTTCTAAAATCATCATGATCAAAGCACCGACGACATTAAAAAGCGCAATGATGATTACCAAGGTAAAAATCAAATAGATTGCCATTTGCTCGGTATTGAGCATCTTGAAAAGCGCCGCATTGAGCTCCGTTCTGGAACGTATGCGTATGGGTGTTTTGAGTAAAGCTTGAAGCTGTTCTTCGAGTTGCTTTCGATTTAAACTGGGGTCAACTTTTAGCTCTAGTGAACTATATACATTTCCCTTTCGTTGAAAAAGATCGCGCGCAAACGACAGGTTTGAGAACATGTATTTTTTGTCGAGCTCTTCGCTAACACTATATATTCCAGATACTAAGGCCGTTTTATTGATAAAAGGTTCTTTGAGTTGGGTTGCACTTGCCGATCTTTTGGGAACCGTAAGCACTAAAAAATCGTTGTAATCGTAAACGCCTAAACTTAATACTTGGGCTACTCCGCCACCAATCACAACCTCATCAAGCTCCTTGGAAAACCAAGCACCACTGCTTAAAAAACGATCACTTTCTATTACTTTTTGATAGGTCGAATCAACTCCCTTGAGATAAACAACATGGTTTTTATCTCGGTAATTCAAAAACACTTTGTCTTCTATAATTCCAGAAACAGCAAAAATACCATCCAGTTGTTTTATAGAAGCCAGGGCTACCGAATCTACTTCAAGAACTTTTCCTTGAACAGCTTCAACTCGAAAATCAGGATCGAATACATTAGAAAAAGAAAGGCCAAAATCTTTGAGACCTGTAAAAGCAGAGAGGACAATTAACAAGGCTGCAGTAGCAATTAGAACTACCGAAAGGGCAATGTAATTGATGATATTGATTACACTTTGTTTGCTTCTAGTGAAGAAATATCGGGAGGCTATGTACAGGGGGAAGCGCACAAGGTTATCTTTTTTTACGAGGAATTAAGCCCTCAGGATTTTTTATGGGATCGTTGGTCGCGGTTAAAGCCTCATCAATTTTTTCGATATAATCCAGAGAATCGTCCAAGTAAAAAACAAGTTCAGGAACTTTTCGTAATTGATTTTTCATTAATCGCGCGAGGTCATGCTTTACCTGAAAACTGTTCGATTGAATTCCTTCGAGCACTTCAAGTGCTTTGGCAGGAGGGAACAAGCTCAAGTATATTTTGGCAATGGAAAGGTCAACCGTTACGGCAACTTTGGTAACTGAAATCAAAAGATTAGAGACTCCTTCTTTACGAACGGCTCCCTGAAGCATTTGAGCAATTTCTTGTTGCAATAAGGTTGCGATTTTCTTTTGTCTCGGACTTTCCATAAGTTTGAATATTGTGTAAAATTAAGGATATTTGTTGGGATGCAGTCCTCAAACACAAAGTATACCACTTAAAACAAGCAATTGATATGATAAAAATTTCTAAAACCCTATGCACAACATTTTTTTTGTTTCTTATTTTTTCTGCTTTTGGGCAGCAAGATCAAGAAATTATAGCCCAGCTTATTTTTAAAAAGACAAATCAATTGCGACAAGCCAAAGGCCTAGTCCCATTTAAAAAACTAGACAGCTTAGACCAGATAGCTCAGTATCACAGCGACAATATGGTTCAAAAAAAGTTTTATTCTCATACTGATCACGAAGGTTTGAGCCCAGTAGAGCGGGCCGAAAAGTTTAACATTCAAGCTTGGAGAAGAATCGGAAACCGCTTTGTTGGGATTGCAGAAAACATTGCTCAGGTACCCTGGTTCGAAAATGTAACGAAATGTGGAGATACTCGATCGAACGAAGCCATAGCCGAATGCTTGGTTCAGGGTTGGAAAAGTAGCCCGCCCCACTATAAAAACATCTTGGGAGATTATGTGTATTTAGGTGTAGGAATTCGTTTTAATACCGACCTAATGGGTTTTGCAACGCAGAATTTTAGATAGTCTAGAGGCGTTCCCACTTATAGTCTCCGTTTAGACGGAAAGACCCCAGATGTGTTTTCTTCCAACTGTTGGGTTCTATAAGTGATAAAAAAGACTCTTTGGCTCCTTCATACAGATGATAGGTTTCGCCAACTATGGGTTCGAATTTGAATTTAGCGGAGTAAACCATTTGAGTATCGGAAGCTAAATCGACAAAGTTTTTGATTTTGCTCTGCAGGTCTGCAAGCTCCGCTTGGAATTGTTTAGTAACCCGATCAACTCCCTTTTTTTTAAACGAATCTACGTTAGGAATACTGATTACAGGACTGCTGTTGCTTATTGCGTAGGGCAATAATTTTGCAATGTATTCTTCATTTTTTTCGTCCCATGCGACATTATCTGGTTTTTTCGACGATTTCATCTTCAAGCGTTTACTGCAAAAATAGGCTTCTTCCTTTGTCTAGCCAATTTTCTTCTGATAACATTCGTGAAGAAAAACTTTAAATAATTGCATTTAAAAGGAAGAAAAAATAATTATTGTGTTAATTTTGCAGCATGCTAGCAAATTCGTTTGTTTAAGCAGGTCCTATAGCTCAGTTGGTTAGAGTAGCTGACTCATAATCAGTTGGTCCCTGGTTCGAGCCCAGGTGGGACCACAAAAGAAGAGATAACTCTTTTTGGAAGCCTTTACATTTTGTAGAGGCTTTTTTGTTTTCTGGTGAGAAGTTTATCCGCAGTATGCGGGAGCCCAGGTGGGACCACAAAAAAAGAGACAACTCTTTTTGGAAGCCTTTACATTTTGTAGAGGCTTTTTTGTTTTTGGGCGAGAAGTTTATCCGCTATAGGTGGGAGCTCTGGTGGGACCAAAATTAAAATCAAGCCTTCACGTAAAGCGGGAGCTTTTTTTATTTCCAACACTCACTTAATACTCACTTCAGCACTCTATTTCATTTGTCGATTAACCCCAGTAAAACCCTTTAAATCATCAAAAACGTTAGAGAATGAAAACAAGCTTTGAAAACGGTTTTGTACATTGTATTGATAAATTATATTAAACTTATAAAAGCAGAAAAGCACTAATGGATTTAATCTATATTTTAGATATTACTGGAACATTTGCATTTGCAATTAGTGGAGCATTATTTGCTTCAGATAAAAAATTCGATTTATTTGGTGTAATTATTATTGCTTTTGTCACCGCAGTTGGAGGTGGAATGCTGAGAGATATTTTAATGGATACTCATCCAATAAATTGGATTGGTGATTTAAATTATGTTTGGACAATTTTGATAGCAGTTATTTTTACTATGCTATTCAAAAGTAAAATAGCTCCATTAAGTAAAACTATGTTTTTGTTTGATACCATTGGTATTGGTGTTTTTACTTTAATAGGAGTGCAAAAAGGATTTAGTTATGACTTACATCCTTTTGCAGCAATTATTATGGGTATGATTTCTGCAGTCTTTGGAGGTGTTCTAAGAGATGTTCTTACTAATCAAATACCTCTTATTTTTCAGAAAGAAATTTATGCGTCAGCTTGTCTTATCGGCGGTTTAGTTTTTTGGATATTGAATTATTTTGAGTTTTCCCAGTTTGTACAATTTTTTGTGACTTTAGTTTCAGTAATCTTGGTAAGATCTATAGCAGTAAAATTCCATTTAGAATTACCAAAAATTAATGATGATTTATTCAGTAAAATGAAATAAAGCAAATTAATTTTAAAAACAGCTTTGCACATTAGTTTCAGACAACAATGTATTATAAAAAAGATTTACAGTTTTTCAAAATCAAATTTTGTTACAGGACATATTGTCAACGATGGATAGCTCTATTGTGCCTCGTTCTTCTAGGTATATTTTTCTTTATTTTATCAATAACGTCAATATCCAATTGCCTAAAGAATTGATGTCTCAGCTTCTGCTGCTTCTATATTTTTATTGCTTCATTAGCTCAGTTTATTAAAGCTTTATAGGCAGTATCTTCTACTAGCCGCGTCTTCTGTGACAGTGTCTCTAATTCAACAGCACTAGGACTCAATTTGTCCTGTAAGTAAGCCTTTGTCTGTTTTTTGTCTTCCTGCTTCTCATAGGTAGTCCTATAGATTGTCTGATCGATCTTTCATAAGTGATAATAATCTCACAGATCAAGTGAAGTTTTTATACCTTTCTACTTCATAAATGTTTTGAAATACAAATGTTTGAAACGATTTAGCACTAGATTTATAAAACACCTAACATGAAACACACACTATTTTTATTACTTATACTAATAAGTTGTTCTAAAGAGGCACCATCCTCAGAACCACAGGATACGGTTGTTACTGAACCGGAAATTATTGTTCCAGATTTTGATAATGATACGATCTATATGAAATTAAAACCCAAGTTACTCGATAGCTATTGGACTGCATTTAAAGAATCAGCATCATTATATAACATTGATCTTTCTTATATCGATGAAGTTGCATTTGTTTCTGAAAACCTTCTTAATAATATTGCTGGAACGGCAAACGGATCTTGCGAACCGTATGTTCGAATTTTAGTTGATGAAACTACATTTAGAAATCTGAGTGCTGGTGAACAAGTTTTCCTAATGTATCATGAACTTGGTCACGATGTCTTTAACGCTTCTCACGAAGGAGGCGGGTTAATGGCCCCTAATATTCGGTCTTTGGATTATAAACTTTTTCAAACGGAAGTTAAAGACTTTTTCACCGGAGTAGATTATGTTGAATGGACTGATGAGGAGTGTGAATATATTCGGAGTATAATTGACAATTGACTTCCAGTAAAAACAGGAGAATAGTAAACGTGATATTTGGTAGGCACTACCAAGTTTTAGGTTTTTTCCTCAGCACTTTTTAATTATTAATAGAATCTTATTTAGTATTGATGTTTAATTTAAATTATATAATAACCACCCTATGAAAACTATATTTACTTTATTTGTTGCAACAATTGTATTGCTTTCTTGCAACAACAATATCAAAGAAATTGAAATTGACCGAACAGCTGGAGAATGGGTTTCATCTGGAGCAAAGTATGTTATTGGTTCTGACGAAAAAGTAGCGATCGTTAAAAAATTAATTGAAAATTATGCGGCCTTGGATGCAGAGGGTGTTTTCACTAATACAAGAGATTCGCTAAGGTTTTTCCCGTTCAATTCAAAGACTTCAGTGATGTTGACCGTTGACAATCTGAAGGAAATGTTTTCTTCATATGATTCAATAATTTCAAAACCAGTATACTATTTACCTTATGATTTGGAGGGGGTTAGAAGTATTGTTCAAGTAACATCTACAGAAACGAAATACAACAAAAATGGCACCGTTGAAGAAGATCTTCTATTAGAAAAATTCATCTTTGGAAAAAATGGCAAAATACATACAGTCAGACAATGGAGAGCTGCTTGGTAAAAGTGTTTTCTGTCAATCATTCCTACTAAGTGGTTTTAATAACGAACCATCGACAATAAATTAGTCTAAGAAACAGGTCTAATTAATCAATCAAAGACTAAAATCAACTGGATGAAAAACTATTCTGATTTTGTATATGAAACACTAATCAAACTTTATAAATGTGAGATGAGAACTTGGAGAAATATCTTTAAGTACAAAATCTAAAAACCAGAGGAGCTTCTTCACTTTAATTGATTTGTCCTTTCTACTAATTTTTTTTAAGTATTATGATTTGCAATACAACTTGCAATGTGCAATATATTCTTATATTTAAATATTGTTAACTAAATTTTTAAAAATGAAAAAACTATTATTATGTACGGTACTTGCAGCATCTTTAATTTCATGCCAAGCTCCAGCCGAAAAAGGATCGGATCATTCTCACGAATCAACTATTATTGGATATGAATTTAGTGATGCAGGTGAAAAACAGAATCTGATAGCTGGAGACATTTCTATAATTGATACGTATATGGAATTTATTCAGGCGCACAACGACCGCGATATTGATAAAATCATGGACATGGTTCAAGACTCAATTCTAATTAAGACTCAAGACGCTCGAGAATTAAAGGGAAAGTCTACTCATAGACAAGCTTTGGAAAAATGGTTCCCAGAGAGTAATCCGGTGTGGACTGTTAGATGGATGGCTACTAATACTGTTGAGGTTAAAGATGGAGAAAACAGACATTGGCTAACAACAGGTATTGAAATTACCGAGACACTCGATAATAAAGAAATAAAAAGAGAGCAAATTCTGGATGTTAATTTTGTCGGCAAGATGATTAAAGAGGTTAGCATCTACGAAAGATCAAAACCAATAGAATAACGATATTCTAAAGCCCTCCCTAGCGGAGGGTTTTTTGTTTTTTTATTCTGTCAAGATCGCATTTAACGAACCAATCGAACGACTCAAGACATTGGGCAAGATTTTCTTCAAGGGCACTAAAGAAGATTAAAGAAGCTCAGGTTGTTAATATTATCGGCACTTTTAATTTCTAATCACAATCTATATTATAAATGAAAAAATTAATGTTACTTTTTATCGCTTTATTGTCAATATCTGCATATGCACAAGATGACAACACCTATGAATCTGCTCTTTACATCAACGATGTAGCTATTTCTGAAATGCCAAGATTTGTCGAATTACATAAAAAATTCACAGATATGTCTTTAGGAGAAAACAGAACAATGACAGGCGAATGGGTTTTTAGACACTGGTATGGGTCAGGTCACAGCTTTGTTATTTACAATCAATACAACTCTATGGAAGATTTTCATAAGGATGCTGATATTGCAAATCAAAACATTAGAGCAAAAATAGACACAACAAAAGATACAAGTGTAAAAGAAACTCTTATGAAAGAATGGGCAGAATACAGAGCCTTTTCTAATGGTCATTCCGATGAAATTCGAGTAGCAAACAAGGCAACTGGTTTTTATCAACTTGAAGAAACAGATTTTGATATTCCTTTTGCAATGGTAGTTGGAAAATATAATTCTTCTGGTGCTTGGGGAACAATGGGAACAGCTTTTTTTGACTGGGCAATTAAAAATTCTGTAGACAATGGATCATCAATGTCTGGTGGGGTTTCTTACCACTATATGGGAACGAGTTTTGAAGTAGAAGTATGGCAATGTTATACAAATCTAGTTGAATTCGCAAAAGGGGTAACAGCAAGAGCTGAAGAAACCGAAGAAGCTATTAAAGCAAAGAAAACATTTTGGAGCTTAGTCGATGGTGCTCATGAAGATCAAATTTACCTCCATATTGGACATGTAAATATGGAAAAAGGAATTTTTGATTTAGCAGGTAAAGACCGCTAAAAAAATCTATTTATAAAAAGGCGCTTCGGCGCTTTTTTTTTGCCTTAAATCGAATTCTTTATCTACTTCAATAGTATCATTTTCTACAAAGACACCCAATCGATTTTTTTAATGTCAATTTTAAAATTAACAAGTGTAATTTAGAAAAATATACATACCTTAAAGAAAAAATGAAGTTTTTAGAAAAGTACTATCCCGTTATTCTAGCATTTTTAAGCTTTTTGTACTCTGTGTTTTTATGGTTTTCAGGAAGTGAGCTTGAGGGAATTTATGTAGGAATTTGGCCTGTAACGATTTTAGCTTTTGCGATTGTTATAAGACAAAGAAGGAATGATGATAAAAACAACCGAATATGAATAAAAATGGAATAATGTTTATTGTTGGTTCAGTCATATTTGTCACGTACATTTATTTTTATTTTAAAATAATTATCAGACAACACAAAGACGAACGTCAAGATTTTCAATCGCACGATACAAATGATTTCGACGGAATAGGGAATCAAGGACGAATTCCGGATAAGAAACCAAAAAACAGAGCCTTTTAATTACACAGACTCATTGGAAGCCTCTACATTATGTAGAGGCTTTTTTGTTTTGGGGTAAGATGTTTATTTGTTAAAGTAAGTACTTCAAGGATATTATTACTCTATAACCTCATAGTCAATGCTTAATTTTCGCAAAGACCTTAGAGCAGAACCAGAACTCTTATCTCCTATCTCAATGTCTACAGGGTCTCCTTCCAAAAGGATGTCGGTAAGCTCTTTGGACAAAGAGTCACTTACGTTAGAAGAAATTTCCGCAATACATTGGGCAATGGCTCTTCTATCGGGCCGCTGAGCATCACAAGACAATAAGTTTATTTTCATAGTTCTTTCTATGGAATAAATATAAGGCAAACCACCGCGAAAGGAAGAGTGTTTGAACTATAAAAACCAAGTCCTGCATAGTCGAGACAAATTTTAAACTTAAAAAAAGGAATGACCATAGCAGTTGAATCGGTTTTCTTTCACTCGTTTCAAGTGAGTTTAAGTGCCAATTAATTTCAGTTTTTCTACCCGTGATAATTTTTTGATTTCGTATTCTCGTTTTGATGCAGTCGATCGATCGGGATGCATTTCAGAATACACTAAGTCAACAGGTCTTCTATTTCTTGTGTACTTGGCTCCCTTTTTTGAATCGTTGTGTTCAGCGATTCTTCTTTCTCGGTCAGTTGTAATACCCGTGTACAAACTTCCGTCTGAGCATGCAACAATATAGACCCACCACTCTTTTTCTTCCTCCATCAAGTACGAATATCAGCTTCTGTCTAACCAAGATATAAAATCTTCGCCATAGTAATTTTAGAATTCATTCCTCTTTTTTAAGAATGTTCCTTTCAAAATAAACTCACGATATAGAGCCAAAGTTTTTTCCAGACGAGGTATAATAAGTGTCCAGCAATTAAACCAATAGCAAGTATTTTTTGACTTAAATTTTTTCCGCCAAAGAAGTTGAGTTTTTGAACAAGAACATAAGAAAGCACCATGCTAATTAAAATCCATAAACCAAAAGCAGCGTAATCAATTAGGGTGAATAAGAAAATCATCATGAATCGAATATACAGCAATTGAGTGACATTTACTTTTATTATTTAACCGTCGGCAGTAGGATTGTTCTTAAAGGCCGATGGATTTTCTCCACTTATTTTTTTAAACGTACGGTTGAAGTACGATAAACTTTCGAAGCCACATCCATAACAAGCCTCGCTTACATTCTTTCCAGCGAGGAGCAAGCGTTTGGCCTGTGAAATCCGATACTGGTTTAAAAAGGCTGTAAAGGTGTTTCCACTGTGTTTTTTGAAGTATCGACAAAAAGCTTCTTTACTTAGGTTCACCAATTGCGCCACTTCTTCGACCTTAATTTTTCGGATGTAGTGTTCATCAATAAAAGAATAGACCTTTTGTAAGCGCTGCCGCTGTTTTTTATCTGAACTGTTATACACGGGTTGTTTGTGTAAAAGTTCAAACTCTACAGACAAAGCAAGCGTTTTCAAAATTTGGATAACAGCAATGAATTGATCAAAAGCACCGAGCAAATGCAGGGTTTTGATTTGTTCTCCGACGATCTGCTTTGTTTTTCCATAAAAAACAATTCCATGTTGCGCTTGTTCAAATAAGGTGTGAATGCTCGAAAGCTCTCGAACCTGCTTAAAAACCTGTTCTTTAAATGACGGACTAATATGCAAAACCTCTTTCCTGTATGCGGTCTTTATTCCGTAATCAAAATTCAAATGTGGAATATTTGATCCAATCAACACCAGGTCGCTTTGTTGGTAATTGGAACGATGCTTTCCAACATGTCGAATTCCATCTGCTCCTTCGATATATACGAGTTCATATTCTGGATGAAAATGCCAAAAAAACAAGTCATTCAATTTAGGATCATGTAATAATCGAAACGAACTCTTGTCGTCGGGTTGAATGTTTTCAAGTTGAATTTTCATTAAATTGTCATTTACTACACTTAATTAACGCTATTTTGTCAATATAGTTCAAATTACAATCAACATCAAGGTTGTGACCTTGTTTTTATACTTATAGATTTGAATTATATATTTCCAGATTAACGTATAAGGAAGAAGTATGAAGAAAGAAGTAAAAACAACAATGGCTAATAAAGCCCATGAAGAAATTCCAGGAAACCCATCCGTTTCCACCAGCAGCGATCAAAAGCTAAACGACCGTTCGAACGGAAAGCCCTTGCGGGTTTTATCGGAAGAAGATTGGCGGTTTTGGATGCACAATGGATATATCGTAATAAAAAACGCAATTCCTAAAGATCAAGCAAAAGCTACTGCAGATTTTATATGGGAATTTGATGAGAAAGATCCAAATGACCCTTCGACCTGGTATGCAAAACCACGAGCCGAAATGCAAATGAAGGAATTGGCAGGAACTGGAATGGTCGAAGCATACAACCATCAAACTCTTTGGAACAACCGTCAGATGCAAAAGGTATACGATGCCTTTGTAGATGTATGGGGCACCGAAAAATTATGGGTAACGATTGATCGCGTCAACTTGAATTTTCCGCAGCGACCTGGAGAAGAAAAAGAAGGCTTCATTCACTGGGATTATGATCCTGAAACCAGACCACAAAACGTACAGGGTGTTATCGCACTTGCCGATCAAATGGACGAAAACATGGGAGGCTTCCAGTGTATTCCGTGGTTGTATCGAAATTATGATACTTGGAAACTAACCCAACCAGAAGATAGAGATCGTTTTAAACCCAATCTAGATGCTTTGCAAAACAAGTTTGTAAAAGTTGTAATGGAGGCTGGAGATTTGCTGATTTTTAACAGTACAGAACCGCACGGAATCCGCCCTAATCGATCGGATAATAAGGTTAGAATCGCACAGTATATTTCGATGATGCCCGCAGAAGAAGAGAATCAGGAACTCAAAGATTGGAGGGTAAACTCTTGGAAAAACAGAATCGCCCCCGTAGGTTATGCCTTTCCTGGTGATCCAAGGAATTGGGAGCAGGAAAAACATAAAACAGCTGAACTGTCTGAGTTGGGTAAAAAACTATTGGGGCTGAACAACTGGTAAAAAAACAAAACGAATTAAAACTGTACTAAATGCCAACAACAATAAGTTTATTAGACATTTTCATCATCCTAATCTATTTTGGAATTATTCTATGGATAGCCCAATGGGCTTCAAAAAGTAAAAGCGAGTCTGGGGGAGCAGTTGATTATTTTTTAGCAGGGAAGAACTCTGGTTGGCTGGTAATTGGAGCATCTCTTTTTGCCTCAAACATTGGATCAGAAATTATTCTGGGAGTTTCGGGTGCAGGAGCTCGAGGTAATATGCCCATGGCAAATTTTGAAATAATAGCCTCTTTAGTATTGATCCTTTTGGGTTGGGTTTTTGTTCCCTTTTACTTGCGAACAGGAGTTTTTACAATGCCTGAATTTTTAGAGAAACGGTATTCTGTAGCGTGTCGTAATTACCTTTCAATAATTTCTATTTTGGCTTATGTAATTACCAAGATTTCTTTAATCATATTTGCGGGTGCCTTGGTTTTCGAAACCATTGGAATTTCTTTTTGGACCGGAGCAATTATTACAGTTGTCGCAACTGGATTTTATACTGTTTTAGGGGGACTAAAAGCGGTGATTTATACGGATATGGTTCAAGCGTTTATTTTACTCATAGGGACCCTATGTGTTACAGGATTTGGACTATACGCTCTTGGAGGATGGGATAATTTATTAGCCATACTTACCGAAGCTTCTGCGGTAGATGGAAATCCGCCACGTGAGCAGTTTTTTAACCTATGGAGACCTATGGCAGATACCGAATACCCATGGACAGGAATGCTCTTTGGAGCACCTATTTTAGGTGTTTGGTATTGGTGTACGGATCAATATATCGTTCAGCGTGTACTTTCTTCTAAAGATGAAAACAATGCAAGGAAAGGAGCCTTGTTTGCAGGGTATTTAAAATTACTACCGGTATTCATCTTCTTTATTCCTGGTGTAATTGCCTATGCTCTTTTACAAGAAGGAGCCATTGACTTTTCACTTGATAATGCAGATCAAGCACTTCCAGCGATGATTAACCAATTCTTACCATCTGGTTTAAAGGGGCTTGCGATTGCAGGATTGTTAGCTGCCTTAATGAGCTCACTTTCTTCAGCATTTAATTCTAGTTCAACATTATTAACAATCGATTTCTATTTGAAATATAAGCCCAAGGCATCTCAAAAAGATCTGGTTCGTTTTGGTCAATTTGCTACCGTTATTTTGGTACTCGTTAGTTTGGGCTGGATACCCTTTATGAAATCATTAATGGGCGGGGGAATTTTTCATTACTTACAAAGTGTTCAGGCCTATATATCTCCTCCAATTGCTGCTGTTTTCCTTTTTGGATTATTCTATAAATGGATAAATGCTAAAGGCGCAATCGTATCATTGTGGTTAGGCTTTATCGTTGGAATTTTTAGACTAGTAGCAGAATTTCTTTCTAATGAAGGAACTATAGTTGTTGCAGAAGATTCGCTTTTGGGGCTTTTTATAGGGGTGAACTTTTTGCATTTTGCCTTATTTTTATTCCTATTCTGTGGCTCAGTTTTAATGCTTGTTAGTAAACTGACACCACCACAGCCACTAGAAACATTAGAATTGGTTACTTTTAAATCGAGAAACCTTAGACCAAAATTTATATGGTCAACAGACATGACCTTAACAGTTGTGCTAATCGGACTTGTATTGATGCTTTGGATACTGTTTAGCCCTTGGGGAATTGCACAATAGAAAACAACACAGAAAATGGATTTAGAATTAAAAGGGAAAACGGTTTTCATAACAGGGTCTACAGCTGGAATTGGTTTTGCAACGGCAAAAGCATTACTGAACGAGGGCGCTAGTGTCATCCTCAATGGTCGAACTTCTGCCTCAGTAGAAGCAGCGATTAAACGCTTAGAACAAGCGTTTCCAAACGGAACAATTTCTGGGATAGCAACAGACTTCAGCATACTAGGAGAAGTGAATAATCTCCTAGAAAATCTACCTAAAATAGATGTCTTAATCAACAATGTTGGGGTGTATTCTTCGGGTTCTTTTTTTGAAACCGATGATGCAGCGTGGTACCGTCAGTTTGAAGTAAATGTAATGAGTGGAGTCCGCTTATCGAAACGTATGCTCCCGCGTATGTTGGCTAATAATTGGGGACGGATTTTGTTTATTTCCAGCGAATGTGCCAGTCTAACGCCTCCTGATTTAATTGCATACAGCATGACCAAGGCCGCTATTTTAGCAGTTTCTCGTGGCTTGGCTCAATTAACAAAAGGAACCAATGTTACCGTAAATTCAATAATCCCAGGGTCTACTTTGTCCGAAGGAGCAGAGCAGTTTTTAGAAGATGCTGCACAAAAAGAACAGAAGACAAAAGATGAAATAGAAAACGCTTTTTTTACAGAAGTACGAACAAGCTCTTTGCTGCAGCGGTTTGCAAAAGTAGAAGAAGTAGCCGATACGATTGCGTATATAGCAAGTCCGCGTTCTTCCGCTACAAACGGGGCTGCAATTAAAGTTGACGGAGGAAGTTCAGGAGGATTGTTTTAGTTTTTTGAGTCGGGTCTTTTAATTTAAGGCGTGTTTTCTGGAAATTGATTATCTTGAATGAGTTAAATGAACTCGTATCAAAAAGCCCTTCTTTTTTCTTGTTTTACTTTCCTTCCTTACTTTCGCTCAAGAGCGGAACGAGGCCTTAATTATTCAGGGGAAGATTTTTACGGTTTCTTATAACGAATTATACGAGCAGCCCAATTGGATTACCTATTGCGTTCGAGATGTTCCAAAGAATGTAGATCGAAAAGGATATAATTTTCGGAAAGACCTACAGGTATGGACTTCAAATAATGCAGATTATAAAAACAACATTTGGGACAAAGGACATTTGGCACCCGCCGCTGCTTTTTCTGATTCAGAAGGTAATCTAAAGGCAACCTTTTCTTTTTTGAACTGTACACTTCAACACCAAAGGTTAAACCGAAAAGAATGGGCTCAACTCGAACAACAAGTACGTGATTGGGCTAAAGCGTTTGGCGATATGAGCGTAGAAGTAGACGTTCTTTTCGAATCAAACCATCGAGTTTTACCCACGGGAGCACATGTACCTTCTGGCTTTATCAAACGGATTCAATTTCCTGATGGCACCACCAAATGTTTCTATTTTCCCAATGATGATACACTTAACAAAAACTGGACTCAATTTGAGATTGAATGCGACTAAAGCAAAAACCTTTCGAACGAGAATATCTGTTTGAGGATGTAAAAAAAATGCAAGCGGGCTTTAATGGAGTAATGCTTCGTTAAAATCAGTTTTTTTCTAGCTGCACTGTAAAATGTCGCATGATGGGCGCCTCCCATTTGATGGAATAACCCCTTTTGGCTTCTTTACGGGTGTCGAATACTTTTTTAATTGCCACTGCTACGTATTCCATATGGGAAAGCGTGTAGGTTCTTCTTGGGATAGCCAAGCGAACCATTTCCAATTTCGGAAAACGATTTTCTCTGGTCACGGGATCTCGATCGGCCAACAAAGTTCCAATTTCTACTCCACGAATTCCTGCAACAATATATAATTCAATCGCCAAAGACTGTGCTTGGTACTCTTCTTTAGGAATCTCGGGGACAAACTTTGCAGCATCAATATAAACTGCATGACCGCCGAACGGCTTAAGAACAGGAATTCCAAAGGCATCGAGGCGTTTGCCTAAATAGGCCGTTTGCTGAATTCGGCTTTCTAGATATTCGAATTCTACTCCTTCGAGTAATCCTTGTGCCAAAGCGCCCATATCCCGACCTGACATTCCGCCATAGGTAACAAAACCTTCGTACATGATAGCAAAAGTAGAACAGCTTTCATAAACCTTTGGATCGTTCAACGCAATGAAACCTCCCATATTGACAAGCCCATCTTTTTTTGCGCTCATGGTCATTCCGTCCGCTAAAGAGAATGTCTCTTTTACAATATCCTTGATGCTGCGGTTGGCGAATTCTTCTTCGCGTATTTTAATGAAATAGGCATTTTCTGCAAAACGGGCAGCATCGATGTAAAATCCAACTTCATATTGATTGCATAAGGCACGAACCGCGCGCATGTTTTCAATAGAAACCGGTTGCCCACCCGCTGAGTTACACGTAATGGTCATCAGTACAAAAGGGATTTTTTCTTTGGGATGTTGCTGTAGAATTGCTTCGAGCTTTTGTAAATCAATATTTCCTTTAAAAGGATGATCGATTGCAATGTCAAAAGCTTCGTCTATGGTACAGTCTACTGCTGTTGCTTTTCGGTATTCGATATGCCCTTTGGTAGTGTCAAAATGAGCATTCCCGGGAACAAAATCACCTTCTTTTACTAAAGCTGAAAACAAAACATTTTCTGCGGCTCTCCCTTGATGGGTTGGAATAAAGTGAGTAAAACCTGTAAGGTCTTTTACTGTTTTTTCTAATTTCAAGAACGAGCGAGAACCAGCGTAACTTTCGTCGCCTAACATTACTTCGGCCCATTGCTTGTCTGACATTGCGCCCGTACCAGAATCGGTAATTAAGTCGATAATGACTTGATCGCTGTTTAACTTAAAGAGGTTATAGGATGCTTCCTCGATCCATTTTTTTCGTTGTTCAGGAGTCGATAATTGAATCGATTCCACAGTTTTTATTTTATAGGGTTCTATATAAGGTAAGTGCATACCAATTGGATGTTCGTTATTTAAAAATTGAAAAGGGCTCTTTTGAAAGAGCAATCGGAGGTATTAAGCCAAGATGTAAGAGTCTCGGTTTTTGATATTCTGGAAAAGACGGAAAGAAAAGGTCTTGATTATCATGGCTTAAAACTAAGACAATTTTTGAAACCTTTGGGTGTTTCTGCTAAAAACAGATAAAATGAAGTATAAAATCTAAATATAAAACAGAAAATATAGATGCTGTTTTTTTAGATGATTTTCGGTTGATTAAAAGGAAGTTAACTTCTTATTAGCGCTTTTTTTACGATAAAATACAATTTATTTTCAATTCTTTTTAACATCCAAAAACATCTTACAAGCCTATGAGCATCAGGGATCAACGCTATTTAAAGTGTGGAATAGACCAAAAAAAAGAACTTTATTAACAGTATAATGGTTTTACATTGATTTAATCCCTACATTTGCAGTCAATTAAAAAATATAATTATGAGTAATCACAACGGAACTGTAAAGTTCTTTAACAACGCAAAAGGATTTGGATTCATCACTAACGAAAGTGGAGAAGATATTTTTGTACACGTAAACAATACCCAAGACGAAATTACTGAAGGAGACAAAGTTAGCTATGACGTAGAGGAAACTCCAAAAGGTCTTAGCGCTATCAACGTTAGTCTAGAAGACTAATTCGTATAAAGTATAGTGTAAGAAGCCCTACCAAACGGTAGGGCTTTTTTTATGCCCAAAAACTAAATTCTACCAATTCCATACCCTAAAAGAGAGGTCACGACCAATATTAAATAAACCAGCTGCTTTTAATCGAGAAAGGCGAGCAATATAAGATAGTTCTAACAAATTCTATAGACCATCTGATATGGATATTTTTTAGACGAAACCCCCATTTCTCTTTCTTTATAAGTTTGTGTTAAGATATTCGATTACTTGTTTGTTGCTATTATAGGCTAAGAGAGCCCATTTTCAGGAGAGTGTACTTTCATATCCAGAAAATATGTAATAGAAGTTCTTTTTAAACCAAAGCGTTTTTATAAATTTGTTTTAAATGGATTATAATAAAGACAATTCTAAAAAACAGTTTGTTAAAAACATAATAGCATCATTGCTTTTGATGTTTTTATTGTTACCTACTGCTTTCCAGTTTGTTGCAATCTTTGAGAAACACGAACACATTGTATGCTCTGAGCAACAAGTCCATGTTCATAAATCGATTGTAGAGTGCGAAATATGCTCCTTTCAATTCACTCCTTTACATTACAATTTAGTTCATCACAATGAACTAGATGTACTTTTAATTCCAGAAACAACCCAAGAAAGAGCTTATTCTTTGTTGTTTCACTCGTTTACAAGAACCAACATTCAGCTTCGTGGACCACCTGCTTTATCATAAATAAGACACTATTTTTTATGTTAATTCAGCCAATCTATGCGAATTTATTTTCTAATGATTCTGCTTTTAAGCAGCGTCCCACTATTATCACAAAGATGTGACTATACGCTTTCGGGTGTACTCACAGACCTTCATGACGGATCTGTACTTGAAGGAGCAACTCTTATTGTTGCAGGTTCTGAGCGCTTTGTAGTTACTGATTTAGAGGGGAAGTTTATGATTTCAAACCTATGTAATGAGACCTACTCTATTCAAGTATCTCATCCCTATTGTTTGACTAAAGGTTTTAGCGTTACACTCTCTGGAGATACGTTTAAGTCTTTTAAACTGGAACATCATTTAGAAGTGCTCAATGAAATCAGCATTGACGGAAGAATTGTCAATAATCAATCCAAAACCCTTAAGGAAAATATCCTTTCAAAAGAGGAATTAGAACGTTTTGGTAGCAGATCACTTGGTGATGCGCTGGCAAGTTTAAGTGGGGTTTCTTCATTGAATACAGGGAATACAGTCATAAAGCCAATGATTAACGGGCTCCACAGCAGTCGCGTTGTTATCATAAATAATGGAGTGCGGATGGAGGATCAAGAATGGGGTGCTGAACATGCACCCAATATTGATGTTAATGCAGTCAACAAGCTCACGCTGATAAAAGGAGCTGGTGCGCTTCAGTACAGTGGTGACGCGATTGGAGGGGTTATTATTGCAGAAACTGCAATAATTCCTTTTAAGGATAGTCTTTTTGGTAACACTCAGCTTGGAGGTGCTTCCAATGGTAAAGGCACATTCATCACTACTGAGCTTACTAAAAGCTATGAGAATGGCTGGTATGCAAGCATGCAGGCTAGCCTGAAACGTTTTGGAGATTTTGAAACAGCAGATTATATCTTAAGTAATACGGGGATAAATCAGCAGAATGCTTTTTTGAAAGCAGGATTCAATAGTTACGATCATGGCTTCGAAGTTTTCTATTCCATTTTTCAAAATGAAATTGGGATTTTGAGAGCCTCTCATGTAGGAAGTGCTCAAGATTTATATCGAGCAATTGGAAGCGATAGACCATTAATCATAAGTGAATTCACCTATGATATTATTGCTCCGAAGCAAGAGGTAGCCCACCATTTGGCACGCATCAAAGCATATAAGCGAATAGGCGAACTTGGCAAGTTGAGTTTCCAATATGATTTTCAGAGAAACAAACGCCTTGAATTTGATACCCGAAGAGGAGCAGATAAAGGAGATGCTTCGTTGGATTTAGAGTTGGACACCCACACTTTAAGGCTTGATTTGGATACAAATGCTTCCGATCAATCAAGCTTTAAGGTGGGCGTTGTAGGCAGTTTTCAGAGTAATTTTGCACCAAATACAGGTGTGAGGAGGTTGATACCAAATTATGATAAGTACGATTTGGGAGCATACCTTGTAGCGGATTATCAGTTGGATGATCAATGGCTTTTTGAAATTGGCGCTCGATTCGATCATACGCAAATGGATGTTTTTAAGTTCTATCGAAAATCATTTTGGGAGTCTAGAAATTACGATCAACTTTTTGCTGATTTGGTTGTCGAAGACGATGGGAATAAGATCAGAACCAATCCAAAATTAAGTTTCAATAATGGATCGGGTACGTTCGGAGTTATTCATGATTTAGATGAAAAGCATAAGCTGTATTTCAATTATTCTCTTACTTCTCGAATCCCAAACCCCTCGGAACTTTTTAGCGAAGGCTTACACCATTCTGCTTCAAGAATTGAATTAGGAGATCTAACC
Source organism: Candidatus Arcticimaribacter sp. (assembly GCA_003023645.1). Taxonomy (GTDB): domain Bacteria; phylum Bacteroidota; class Bacteroidia; order Flavobacteriales; family Flavobacteriaceae; genus Arcticimaribacter. The sequence goes on from PXYQ01000002.1 coordinate 24,667, forward strand.
TTTAATCCAGAAATAGGACAGAAACTGTCCTTTACTCTAGAACGAAGAGAAGAGCGTTTCAGTTTTTCGATCAATCCCTATTTAAATAATATTTTGGATTTTATTGTAATAGAGCCTATCACGACCAACAGTACAATTCGTGGGACTTTTCAAGTATGGGAGTATCGACAAACCAATGCTCAACTTTTGGGAGTTGATTTTGACGCGTCTTATGTTTTTAATAAAACGCTTCAATTCAATCACCAAGCATCCATCGTAAAAGGTTTTGATAAAATTCAAGAGGAAGCCCTCATTAACATGCCCCCTGTAAACACAACAAATGAAATAGTTTATTATTCCAGCAAGATTAATAACCTACGTTTAGCACTACAGAGTGAATATGTATTTAGACAAAACGAATTTCCCAATACCGATTTTGAAATATATATTCCAGAGACTGAAACTCAAGAGATAGTTGAGGTGAGTTCCCCTCCACCCGCATATCATTTACTAAACTTCAATTCATCTATTGATTTCAATTTTTCAGAAAAATCAACCTTAACCGTTGGTTTTCAAATCACCAATATGTTGAATGTTTCTTATAGAAATTACCTCAATCGAATGCGGTTTTTTGCACACGATTTAGGTAGAAACGTTTCTGTAAACATCAAATTAAATTATTAATAAATAAAAACAATCAAATGAAAAAAATATATTTTTTAGCAACAGTACTTTTTACAATATTATTAGCGTCTTGTTCAAAAGACAATGAAACTCCAAAAGCTGTTAACGAGGAAGAATTAATTACAACACTTAAGGTTACACTTGTTCCTGTATCTGAAGGAAATACCATTGTTTTAACGACCCGTGATTTAGACGGTGACGGACCCAATGAGCCCGAAATTACGATTTCATCAAACTTAATAGCTGGTGTAACTTACAATGGCACTATTGAGTTTCTTGACGAAACAAAAAGTCCAGCAGACAATATAACTGAGGAAGTAGAAGAGGAAGCGGATGAGCACCAGATTTTCTATACAATCGGAAGCGGACTGGATGTTGCAGTAACAGCCACTAATTTAGATTCTGAAGGGAATTTGTTGGGTACAGAATTTGAGTTGACTGCAAATACGGCTAGTAGTGGTCCATTGACATTTACCTTGCGTCACGAGCCTACTAAACCTAATGATGGTCTTAGTTCTGCATGCAGCTTCTAGAGTTTTAGCGACTTGCTGCCCGGATATTGAAGCTACCTTTTCAATAACAGTAGAGTAGTTTTATTATAACGTAAACATTTTTAATATTAAACACCCTTTGCTTTTAAAGTAAAGGGTGTTTTTTTTTAATTTTTAAGGGAAAAGTTGGTTCAATCTGGCGAATCTAAACATCAATAACCAACAAATCTACATGCGTGTTTGATAGGTATAGAGCTCGTAATACCTCCCTTGTGCGGCAATCAATTCCTCGTGTTTTCCACGTTCTACAATATCTCCATCTTCTATGACTAGGATTTGATCGGCTTTTTGAATGGTACTGAGTCGGTGTGCAATAACAAAGGTTGTTCGTTCTTGCATCAAAACAGCAAGACTTTTTTGAATAAAAGCTTCACTTTGGGTATCTAAATTAGAAGTAGCTTCGTCTAAGATTACAATTTTTGGGCGCGCCAATAAAGCACGAGCAATTGAAATACGTTGGCGCTGCCCACCTGATAATTTCACTCCTCGTTCTCCAATAAGCGTATCTAAACCGTCATCAAACCGATCTGTAAATTCATTTACATAGGCTCCTTCAACGGCTTCTAACAATTCTTTTTCGGTTGCTTCTGGGCGCGGAAAAAGAATATTTTCTCGTATCGTTCCTTCATATAGGAAGTCGTCTTGTAAAACAACTCCCAGCTGACTTCTAAAGCTTCTTAAGTCTACTTTCGACAAGTCTACTCCGTCAATCAATACTTGCCCAGAACTTGGGTTTAAAAAGGCTGTAGCCAACCCAGCAATAGTAGTTTTTCCTGAGCCAGATGATCCGACCAAAGCTGTAACACTTCCCTTGGGCGCTTCAAACGAAATGTCGTGTAGTACTTCTGTTTTATCGTCGTAACTAAATGTTATATTTTTAAAAGAAACGGTTCCTTCTATTTCATCTAAAGTTTTGGTTCTGACTTCTAAATCATTTTCTTCAGGAATACGCATCAATTCTTGAGTTCGATCTAGACCAGCAAATGCTTCGGTCAGTTGACTTCCAATATTACTCATCTGCACAATGGGAGCGATCATAAACCCAAGAAAAAGGGTAAAAGAAACAAACTCGCCATAGGTCATAGTGTTTTTCATGATAAAATACCCCCCCATTCCCATGATACTAGCTGAGGCTAGGCCAAGTAAAAAAGTCGAAGAACTTGTCATGAAGGCTGTCGCGGTTAAACTCTTTTTTACATTTTGAAACAGCTCATCAACACCTTTTTCAAACACTTGTTGTTCTTGTGCTTCGGCATTGAATCCTTTGATCACTCGAATTCCATTGAGGGTTTCGGTTAGACGACCCGTTACTTCTGCATTTATTTTTCCACGTGCTCTAAAAATAGGGCGGATATAGCCAAAAGCCTTTAAAGCAATCCCTGCAAAAATGGCTACAGGCACTAAAACGAATAATGTCATTTGAGCATTGATTCGAATTAAAATAACCAAGGATATGATGGCCGTTATACTTCCACCAATCAATTGCACTAAACCGGTTCCTACCAAATTCCTGACGCCTTCGACATCAGTCATTACGCGCGAGACCAAAGCTCCAGATTTGTTGTTGTCGAAAAAACTTATGGGTAAGGTGAGTAGTTTTTGTTGCACTTTGGCTCTAAGAATAGAGATCAAATGTTGCGCCTCTACACTCAAAATTCGGGTTAGTGAAAAAGAACTGATCGATTGAAATAAAAGAGCAGAGCACACCACGATCAACAACATCGTTAGTGCATGTGTATCTTTAGAGGGGATGACTTCGTCGATTAAGTTTTTACTCGCATACGGAAGCACCAAGCCCGATAAACTGCGAACAATGATTAAGAACAGACCTAGGGAAACTACTTTTCTTCTTGGCCAAATAAATTCTTTGAAGGCCCAACTGAAGGAAACATTATTTTTACTCATATCTTTGTTTAAGCAATAAAATTAAGCCAAAACTTCGACTTCGAATCTTTAGGGTTAAAGTCTTTTAAACATATTCTTTATGAACGACGAATTATTACTGATGTTCCATCCTGCTGTTTACATCGCCATAGGTGTTTTTTTTGGCGCTGTTGGTGCTTATTTGGCAGAGAAAAGAGGAAGAACTCACTACAAAGGGTTCTTAGTCGGCTTCTTTTTTGGACTCTTGGGTGTATTGTCGCTTGCGATTTTTTTGGAAAACAAAAATACGCCTACAGCTGAGAATTAATGTTTAGCTTCTTTTTTTCTTCTTTTTGAAGTAACAAAGGCTAAAGCAAAACCACTCATCACAGTTACTAGTCCGAGAAAGGAGAAAACACGCAGTGTTAGTGTATTGAAATTATCTCTTCCTTCATAATCCATAGTGTGTGTCATCCATAAAAAATCGAACCATCTCCAGCGGCGATGTCGTATGCGTTGAAAAGATCCATCTCGTGCACTTACATAGGCAATCGGATTTCCTTCTCCACTGAGCCAAACCTTGTATGCTGGTAAGGGACGACCTCTATACTCGTCATGTTGAGAAACAGAGTCGATCCGTTCAATTTTCTTAACAACATATTGATCAAGAATATTATGTTGTATAACCTCCAAAGCGGCTTTTTCTGAAATAATATCGAGTTTGTTTCCTGTTGTTGCATTGTAAAGATCACGATCATTGATCCAGTAAAACGGATCTTCACCGATGACCTTGAGCTCTAAGGATTCGATTGATAGGTTGGCTTTGTTTTCAAGGGAATCTACTGCGATTAGCGAGTTAAAAACAATCTGTTTAGGATCTTTACGATACTGGTCTCCGTGAATTTCATCGAGATTAGTCCAACTGAAATACAAGCCAGAGAGGGTCCAAAACAAGAATTGAATTCCAATAAAAATTCCTAAAAAACGATGCGTTTTTCTAAACTTATTTATGGTTTGATAGCGCATGATCTTGTGGCTTTATTTTTAAAACTAATTTAGTTACTTCATAAAGTAGAATCCCTACAGGGCCTAGCATAAAGGTAGCTAGGAGTGGAATGATAAGCCAAATATGTTTTATTTTTTTTGACTTTGCTTCTCTTAAAATCCAACAACCTACCCAAAAATCGAAGGCAAGGTAATGCAACCATCCAGCAGCAATTAGTTCTGGAGTACTGTTTTCGTACAGCGCAATTATTCCGTCTAGAGAAGAAAAATCTACATCGCCCATACCTCCATTTACGTTCATAAAGTAAAGGTAAATGATACTTAATAAAAGCGGTATAAAAGGGCGTTCGGACAAGAGGACCGTAAACTTCCAATTTGGTATAAAAAGAAGCAATCCCCAGGCTGCTAAAATACTGGTGTTACAAATTGTAAATAAAAGCTCAGTTGTGTTCATGTGTTATTTTTTTATAAGACCAAGTTCAATCAGGCGTTGATGTAAAAAAGCTCCGGCAGTAGTATCGTCGTACGCTTTGGGTTGCTTTTCAGAAATGCAATGCGGCAAACAATTAAGCGGCATTTCTGCAATGGGATGCATAAAAAACGGAATCGAATACCGTGAACTTCCCCAGGCTTCTTTGGGTGGATTGATTACTTGATGTAGGGTAGACTTAAGTTTGTTATTGGTTAAACGCGACATCATATCCCCCATGTTAATGATCAATTCATCGGGTTCAGCAATGGCATCAATCCAAGCGCCATCGTTGGTCATTACTTGTAAGCCCCTTCCTTGTGCACCCATCAATAACGTAATCAGATTGATGTCTCCATGAGCAGCAGCTCGTAGTGCATTTTCGGGTTCTTGGGTAATGGGTGGATAATGAATTGCACGCAAAATAGAATTCCCATTTGCGATGAAAGAGTCAAAAAAACGCTCTTCTAATTTGAGATGAATCGCTATTGCTTGAAGTACATGCTGTGCTGTTTTTTCTAAAAGTTTATAGGTCTCTTTCCCAACGGAGTTGAAAACGGGGAGTTCGTTAACCTTAAGATTCTCGGGATATAGTGTAGGGCTAGCTTCTTCGTATTGACCGAAATGCCAAAACTCCTTAAGGTCCCCTATTTTTCTGTCTTTAGCGTGTTCTTTCCCAAAGGAGGTATATCCTCTTTGTCCTCCTCCGCCTTCAACTTCATATTGTTTTTTCTCCTCCAATGTGAGGTCAAAGAAAGCCTTGATTTCTGTATATAAACCTTCCATAAGTTCAGAAGAAAGAAAGTGTCCCTTTAAGGCTACAAAACCAATTTCTTCAAAAGCAGAGCCTAACTGGGAAACAAATTGCTTTTTATCATTTTGGTCAGCACTTAAGAAATCATTTAAATCTACTTTAGGAATTTGTTGCACGTGGATATGTTTAGAATAAAATTACAAATACGGATGAGGTTGTAGCATACTAAAAAAGCAGGTCCATCGACCTGCTTTTATTCTGATAGAAAAAGAAAGGCTTATAACTGTCCTCTAAAAGGTATCAGTTGTTCGTCTTTCCTCAAATTCTTTTTATGTAACATTTGATACCTCCTTTCTTCATTTAGTTCGACTTTGCTATTGTCATAGCTTAACTACTCATCTCAAAGATAGAAAACAGAATGATATCCAAGAACTATTTTACGATCTTTTTAAGTGTCAGCCCTTGAACAAGGATAGTAAATAAAACTACGGCATAAGTAAGAAATAAAATGAGGGATTTTCCTTCTCCTAGCGATGCAGGTAAGTTTAACGCCAATGCAATACTCAGACCGCCGCGAAGACCACCCCAAGTAATAATAAGTGCCGTTTTCTCTTCAAAAACTTTTTTGATTGAAAGGATTTTTATGGGAATTATAACGCCAATACCGCGAGAAATAACCACCAACACAATAACGATTAGCGATAAGAAAATGTAGTTCAATTGGAAGTTATGAAAAATGGTTAGAATTTCAAGACCAATAAGAATGAATAAAACGGCATTAAGTGTTTCGTCGAGCAAGTGCCAGAACTTATATACATAAGCCCCCATTGACGATTCTTCACTGTCCGAAGACGCAATATTTTTATTTAAAAACAAACCAAGAATTACAACTCCAATGGGACCCGAAAGGTGAAAGCGATGCGCTACAACCGAAACAATGAGCACCAAAGAAAGGGTGATTAGGACCTCCAACTCTACAAATTCATTTTCAATGTATCGAAGCAACTTGAGTCCTAAATAACCAACCAATGCACCGAGTGCTAATCCACCAACAACTTCTGTTACAAACAAAACGCTAATGCTTTGGGCAGTTACCTGCTCTATGCCTTCTGTTTTGATGTTGAGTAAAGTTAAAAAGATAACCACTCCAATTCCGTCATTAAAAAGAGATTCCCCTGCAATTCGGGTTTCGGTTGCTGGAGATAGATTCATTTTTTTAACCATGGCCAAAACGGCAATGGGATCTGTCGGAGCTATTAAAGATCCAAACAAAAGACAGTCAATAAGACTAAGCCCTAGACCAGACAACCCAAGAAACGATTGTTGTGTAAGCCAAAAAGTCCCATATCCTACTGCGAAGGTTGAGAAAAGAACCCCAAAGGTCGCTAGGAACAAGATGGTTACTTTGTCTTTGAGTAATTCTTTAAGGTTAATGGTTATTGCGCCTGCAAAGAGCAAGAACGGTAGCATTACATTGATGAGCAGTGTGCTAAAGTCAAACCGCTGTGTTAGCGAAGTAACAGCTTCTAAAAATGAAGGAAATATAAGGCCCGTTATTAAAACAAAAATGGAAAGTATAATTGCCAGAACCATCAATCCAATGGTTTGAGGGAGTTTTAAAACACGTAAATTAATGATTGAAAAAACAGAAGCTAATAAAAGTAAAACGGTAGATAATTCTAATACATCCATAAAAATAGTTTTCACCAAGTTACTGATTTGCCAATTGCCAACAAGGTCTTAATTTAATAATTGCATTTTTGCAATGTATTTCCCTACAACATCAAACTCCAAATTTACACGAGTTCCAACCTGGAATTCATGAAAGTTAGTATGCTCGTAAGTATACGGAATAATAGCAACAGAAAAATCTGAAATCCCTGAATTGATAACCGTTAAACTTACTCCGTTGATGGTAATCGATCCTTTTTCGATGGTAATGTTTTTCATTGCAGGATCATAGGTAAAGGTATATAGCCAGCTACCACCTGTTTCTTTAGCCTCAGTACATTGCCCTACTTGATCTACATGCCCTTGAACAATGTGCCCATCCAAACGAGCACCAAGTTTCATAGCCCGTTCTATGTTTACTTTAGAGCCAACTTTCAAATCGTTGAGGTTGGTTTTATCTAGGCTTTCTTTGATGGCAGTTACTGTGTATTGGGTTCCTTCAATGGCAATAACCGTTAAACAAACGCCATTATGAGCAACACTTTGATCGATTTTTAATTCAGAAGTTAAATGACTGTCCATCGTAATATGAAGGTTTTCATTTTCGTGAATTAACTTTTTTACTTCCCCAAAACCTTCTATGATTCCTGTAAACATTCCCTAGATTATATTGATTAACTTTGTTGTTCAAAATTACTAATAAATCAAGGATTTGATGGAACAAGACCGAAAAATAAAAGTTGGAATTTCAATTGGCGACCCCAACGGAATTGGAATAGAAGTCATCTTAAAAATATTTGAAGAAAAAGAGATTTTTGACTTTTTCACACCTGTACTTTTTGGGAATATGAAATTGATTAGTTTTCAGAAAAGACACTTAAATTTAAAGACATCACTTAGCCCATATAAGGAAGGTGGAAAATTAAGCCCTACTCAAGTCAATGTTGTTGATGTTTGGAATACTCCTTTTAATTCATCTTTTGGTGAATCTACTAAAGAAGGAGGTGAGCATGCACTCAAATCATTAGTGGCAGCAACAAAAGCACTCAAAGAAGGCAAAGTCGATGTTTTAGTTACTGCGCCTATTGATAAACACAACATCCAATCGGACACGTTTAAATTCCCTGGACATACAGATTACTTAGCGAAAGAGCTGGGCGGAAAAAGCCTCATGTTTATGATCACCGATGACCTTAAGGTCGGCTTACTTACAGATCATGTGCCGGTAAGTGAAGTTGCTCAATTAATTACGCCAGAGCGCATCGAAGAAAAAATAGCTTTGATGATGCAGTCGTTAAGAGAAGATTTTGGGATATCGAAGCCTAAAATAGGCGTCTTAGGGGTCAACCCACATACAGGAGATCAAGGGATTATAGGGAAAGAAGATGATGAAGTGCTCAGACCGACCTTAAAAAAATTATATGACAAAGGTCATATTGTATTAGGGCCTTATGCTGCGGATAGTTTTTTTGGAGCACAAACCCACACACAATTTGATGCTGTTTTAGCGATCTATCACGATCAAGGTTTGATCCCTTTTAAGACACTGTCTTTTGGCCAAGGAGTCAATTATACCGCAGGATTAACTAAGGTCCGCACATCACCAGATCACGGTACAGCTTTTGAAATTGCAGGAAAAGGAGAAGCTCATACGGACTCGTTTAAAGAGGCTCTTTTTGCAGCTCGAAATATCTTTTTTGAACGAACTGCCAACGAAAATATAAGCAGCTAATACTTAGTAATTGACAATTTCCTAAGGAAAGCTTTTTGGTTGATATTTTTTTATTAAATTTGCAGGCTCAATAACTATTGAATGGAACGCTCATCTGAATTTAAGTTGCCCTTTGTAGGCCTAAAAGAAGGAGTTCACCATTTTGACTATGAAATTGAGAATACGTTCTTTAAAGCATACGATTTTAATGACTTCTTTAGCGCCAAAGTGAAGGTGGTGTTGACTTTTGAAAAAAAAGCAACTCTTTTAAACCTCAACTTTAAAGCCCTAGGAAGTGTTGAAGTTAGTTGTGATGTCACCGACGAACATTTTGATTTTCCAATTGACACACGTTTTGATTGGATTGTAAAGTTTGGCGATGATTACAACAACGACAACGATGAAATCTTAATTATTCCTCATGGGAGTTACGAAATTGATGTAGCCCAACCTATATATGAGATGATTGTTTTAGCAATACCTGCTAAAATTGTTCATCCTGGAATTGAAGACGGAACATTAGATTCGGACATATTAATAAAACTAGAAGAACTACAACCCAAAGAGCGTTTGCTTCCAGAAGAAGAAAGCGACCCTCGTTGGAATAAATTAAAAGACTTACTATAACAATAAATTAAAGGAATAAAATGGCGCATCCTAAGAGAAAAATATCGAAGACAAGAAGAGACAAAAGAAGAACGCACATCAAAGCGACTCCTTCTCAAATCGCTGTAGACACGACAACAGGTGAATCTCACTTGTACCACCGTGCACACTGGCATGAAGGCAAATTGTTCTACAAAGGCAAAGTCCTTATTGACAATACTGAAGTAGCTGAAGCTTAAAAAGCAACTTAATTTTACACGAAAAAATGCTCTCCTCAAGAGAGCTTTTTTTATGAAAAAAATATCGTATCGATTAAAAATCTAGTATATTCACTTTCTAAGTGCTAGAAGATTAAGCAAGCATTTCAATGAAAAGCATTAACTCAAAAGGTATAAAAGCTGCCATTACTGCTGTTAGCGGTTACGTTCCCTCTGAAATTTTATCCAATAGTGATTTGGAGAAAATGGTTGATACGAACGATGAATGGATTGTTAGTCGTACAGGAATTAAAGAGCGTCGTATTGCTCGAAATCCTTTAGAACCGACTTCTTTTTTAGCAATTCAAGCAGCAAACCAACTCCTACAAAAAAAGAATATTGATCCATTGACCATTGATTTGGTTCTTGTGGCAACGGTTACACCCGACATGGGGGTTGCTGCAACTGCAGCCTATGTTGCAACACAAATTGGAGCACACAACGCCTTTGGCTTTGACCTACAAGCTGCCTGTTCAGGGTTTTTGTACGGAATGTCTACAGCTTCAATGTATATTGAATCTGGACGCTACAAAAAAGTACTTTTAATTGGGGCAGACAAAATGTCTTCGATTGTAGATTATACCGACAGAACCACTTGTATTATTTTTGGAGATGGGGCTGGTGCAGTTCTTTTTGAACCTTCAGAAAATGACTTTGGATTCGAAAATTCATATTTACGAAGCGATGGATCTGGAAGAGATTCTCTCAATATCAAGGCAGGGGGATCATTACATCCATTCGATGAAAACACTTTTACAGAGGGTTCTCATAATATTATGCAAGACGGGCAAACGGTGTTCAAGAATGCGGTAAAAAATATGGCGGATGCTAGCGAAAAAGTAATGCTTCAAAATAAACTATCGGGCGACGATATCGCCTTTCTACTCCCACACCAAGCCAACAAAAGAATTATTGATGCAACTGCTAGAAGAATGAATCTTTCTGAAGATCGTGTGTTGATGAACATAGAAAAGTACGGAAATACTACCTCAGCAACGCTACCTTTATTACTTTCGGATTACGAGTCTAAGTTTTCGAAAGGAGACAAGTTAATTTTCGCCGCTTTTGGAGGAGGTTTTACTTGGGGAGCTGTATATTTAACCTGGAATTATAATAACTAAATAGTTTAGCATATGGATATTAAAGAAATTCAAAACCTCATCAAATTTGTCGCCAAGTCAGGCGCAACCGAGGTTAAGCTTGAAATGGAAGACATCAAAATCACCATTAAAACGGGCGGTGAAGATCGTTTAGAAACCACAACAATTGTGCAACAACACCCTAGTATAGTTCAAAGTGCACCTGTTGTTCAGGCTCCAATAGTCGAGTCAACTGAAGCAACTCCTGCTGTAACTGAAAACGACAACTTCATTACTGTAAAGTCACCAATCATTGGAACTTTTTATAGAAAAGCATCTCCCGATAAACCAGCTTTTGTAGAGATTGGTCAAGAAATTAAAGAAGGAGACGTGCTTTGTGTAATCGAAGCAATGAAATTATTCAACGAGATTGAATCTGAAGTACAAGGAAAGATTGTAAAAATCTTAGTAGACGATTCTACTCCAGTAGAATTTGACCAACCTCTTTTCTTGGTTGACCCTTCCTAGAAGTTTCACAAAAAATAAATTCATGTTTAAGAAAATATTAATAGCCAACCGAGGTGAGATTGCGCTTAGGATAATCCGAACTTGTAAAGAGATGGGAATTAAATCCGTAGCAGTCTATTCAAAAGCCGACGAAGAAAGCTTACATGTAAAATTTGCAGACGAAGCTGTTTGTATTGGTCCAGCACCTAGTTCGGAGTCTTATCTCAAGATGTCTAATATACTAGCCGCTGCCGAGATTACAAATGCTGACGCAATTCATCCAGGATACGGGTTTTTATCAGAAAACGCTAAATTTTCCAAAATGTGTGAAGAACATCACATAAAATTTATCGGAGCTTCTTGTGATATGATTAATAAAATGGGAGATAAAGCGTCTGCTAAATCTACCATGAAAGCTGCTGGAGTACCAACCATTCCAGGTTCAGAAGGAATCTTAAAAGATTTTGAAGAAACTCAAAAACTAGCTGCAGAGATGGGTTATCCAGTAATGCTAAAGGCTACTGCTGGTGGTGGTGGAAAAGGAATGCGTGCAGTTTGGGCAGAAGATGAGCTTTTAAAAGCGTGGGACAGTGCTCGTCAAGAAGCTGCTGCAGCTTTTGGAAACGACGGTATGTATATGGAAAAACTCATCGAAGAGCCACGCCATATTGAAATACAAATTGTTGGAGATAGCTTTGGAAAAGCCTGTCATTTATCTGAACGTGATTGTTCTGTACAACGACGCCACCAAAAACTAACCGAAGAAACGCCATCTCCTTTTATGACCGATGAACTTCGCGATAAAATGGGAGCTGCCGCAGTTTTAGCAGCAGAATATATTCAATACGAAGGAGCAGGAACAGTTGAGTTTTTAGTTGATAAGCATCGCAACTTTTACTTTATGGAAATGAATACGCGTATTCAGGTTGAGCATCCAATTACAGAACAAGTAATCGATTTTGACTTGATTCGTGAGCAGATCTCTGTGGCGGCTAAAATTCCAATTAGTGGGAAACATTATCTGCCAAAACTACATTCAATCGAGTGTCGTATTAATGCAGAGGATCCGTATAATGACTTTCGCCCTTCACCGGGAAAAATAACCAACCTTAATATACCTGGAGGCCACGGAATTCGTTTAGACACCCATGTCTATTCTGGATATACCATTCCACCCTATTACGACTCGATGATTGCAAAGTTGATTACAACAGCTCAAACACGAGAAGAAGCCATCAATAAAATGAAACGTGCCTTAGGCGAATTTGTAATTGAAGGTATAAAAACAACCATTCCGTTTCACCTTCAATTAATGGATCATCCCGACTATTTAGCGGGGAACTATACGACTAAGTTTATGGAAGATTTCGAAATGAAATAGACCTTCTTTATCATATTAAAAAAGCCTGCATTTAGCAGGCTTTTTTGTTTTTATAGATCACAGCAGTTCTATATCCAGTTTTTTTCAACTAAATATTCAGCAATTTGAATGGTATTGGTAGCCGCTCCTTTTCTAAGATTATCCGAAACAATCCACATATTCAACGTATTTTCTTGCGAAAAATCCTTTCGAATTCGACCAACAAAAACATCATTTTTACCCTCGGCATAAATCGGCATAGGATAGGTGTTGGTGTCAGGGTTATCTTGCACAACAACGCCTGGACTTTGATTCAATAGCGCTTGTACTTCGCCAACTGAGGCATCTTCTTTAAGCTCTACGTTCACAGATTCACTGTGTCCACCTACTACAGGAATTCGAACAGCTGTAGCGGTAATTCGAATGCTATCGTCTCCCAATATCTTATGTGTTTCTTGAATCAACTTCATTTCTTCTTTGGTGTATCCATTATCCTGAAATACATCACAATGTGGAATAGCATTTCGGTGTATCGGATAAGGATAAGCCATTGCGCCTTTTTCACCCTTATATTCGTTTTCTAATTGTTGAACTGCTTGAACACCCGTACCCGTAATAGATTGGTAAGTAGAAATCACTAAACGTTGAATACCATAGGTTCGCTGTAAGGGAGCCAGAGCAACAAGCATTTGTATGGTAGAGCAGTTTGGATTGGCTATAATTTTATCCTCTGGCGTAAGTTCGCTAGCATTGATTTCGGGAACTACAAGTTTTTTGGTTGGATCCATTCTCCATGCCGAAGAATTATCAATTACTGTTGTCCCTGCAGCGGCAAATTTTGGCGCCCATTCAAGAGAGGTTTCTCCCCCTGCTGAAAACAAAGCAACATCGGCTTTCATTGCTACAGCTGTAGCCATACCAACAACCGTATAGGACGTTCCCATGTAGTCAATTGTTTTTCCAACGGAGCGTTCAGAGGCAACGGGAATTAGTTCCGTAACCGGAAATTTTCTTTCTGCAAGTACTTTTAACATGATTTGACCTACCATTCCAGTAGCTCCAACAACGGCAACTTTCATTTGAATTCTTTTAAATTATTGAATGCAAAAGTACTTATAAAATCGTTTGTTCCAAATGAATCTTTCGATTATACCAAATATAAAACAAAATGTTATAAATAAAACAAAACCTATTGATATACCCGCTGAATTCGGGAATTTAGTCCGGTTAATAGTTCGTAAGAAATGGTGTTACCAGTTGCGGCAAAGTCTGCGGCAGTAGTGTTTTTATCAAAGAGAATAACTTCCGTTCCAACCTCACAGCGAATAGACTCGAGGTCAATCATAAGCATGTCCATACAAACGTTTCCGATGATGGGAGCAGTTTGTCCTAAGATCTGCACCTTCCCAACGCCATTGCCGTATTGTCTTCCGATGCCATCTGCATGACCGATAGGGATTATCCCAATTCGACTGTCTTTGGTTGCTTTCCATCCTTGATTGTACCCCACATTTTCTCCTTTTTTGAGTGTGTGAATTTGACAAATTGGTGCACTCAGTTTTGCAATGGGTTGGAGTTCTAAATCCCATTCCGTTTGGTTGGCAAAACCGTATAACGCAATTCCAACACGAACGGCATCGAGTTGATGTTCTGGATAATTGAAGACTCCAGAACTGTTCAGCAGATGAAACTTAGGAAGCGTTGGACACAATTCTTTTACTGTTTTTTTTACAACTTCAAAAGCATTGATCTGATGTTGGGTAAAAGGGCAAGGTTTTAGATTTTCGGAGGCACCTAAATGAGAATAGATGCTTTTAATGTTCAAAGAAGAAGCATCAATTTTCGTTAAGAAAAAAACAAGATCTTCTTGTGAAAGACCAATTCGGTTGAGTCCAGTATTACATTTAATGTGAACAGGATAGTCCTTTAAATTCTTTTGCTTTAGCAATACAATAAAAGCCTTGATGATTTCTACGGTATATAAAACAGGTTCTAGTTGATGTTCAATGATACGATCCAACTGTCCTATCTGAGGGTAAAAAACCATGATATCCTCTTTGATCGTTGCTTCTCGAAGCACTACCGCTTCGGCGGTATAGGCAACTGCAAAATGCTTTGTTCCAAGTTTTGCAAGTTCTTGTGCTATTCGCACACTACTGGTACCATAGGCATTGGCTTTTACAACTGCAATAAGTGCTGTATCTTCTTTTAGTTTGGATCGCAAACAGTTATAATTATGCGCTAAACAATCCAGGTCAATGGTCAGTTGTGCTTCTTGGATCATGAATTCTTTTTCGTCTTAGCGATGTGCTCTTTTGCCTGAAGTGCTTCTTCGGTACGCGACCTGAAAAAAGCGGCTCTGCTCAAGGGTTCGTATACTTCTTTTTCGCCCAAAACAACTAAGCTATCTTCTTTTGAGGTACGGTGACTGTATTGAGCTAAGTTTCCGGTCTTGGTACAAACAGCATGTACTTTGGTAACATACTCTGCGGTTGCCATAAGGGCAGGCATAGGGCCAAAAGGATTACCTTTGAAGTCCATATCCAAACCAGCAACAATAACACGAATTCCACGATTAGCTAGATCGTTACAAACCTGTACAATTTCGGAATCAAAAAACTGAGCTTCGTCAATACCGACAACATCACAGTCAGAAGCCAAAATAGGAATATTTGCCGCCGCAGGGACTGGTGTCGATCGAATTTGATTCTGATCGTGTGAAGTAACAAGTTCATCGTCGTAGCGGTTGTCTACCTCTGGCTTAAAAATCTCGATGCGTTGTTTCGCAAACTGAGCACGTTTGAGACGTCGGATCAATTCTTCTGTTTTTCCAGAGAACATGGAACCACAGATTACTTCGATCCAGCCAAATTGTTCATTTTGATTTACGGTGTTTTCTAAAAACATTTTTGTAATTTTCAGCAGCGCTTTTGCTACCTACTCCAACAAAAGTATTAAAACTAATTGTTGAAAAGAATCAAATTTAATGATTAATACACTTCACAAAGAATTAAGAGCAATTGCTTTGTCTATTTTGGACCAAGGGAATACTGTTAATGTTGTAGAACTGGAACAAAAAGTTCGTGTACTTCAGAAGCAGCTCACCATTTTGGAACACGAACAACGCATGTCTAAGCAGGGAGTTAACGTAGAGCTTATCCCCGTTGTCGAGGAATCAGAAATTATAGTGGAAGAACCAAAAGTAGCTGTTGAAGCAGTTCTTGAAAAACAAATAGAAACACCAAAAATTTCGGAAGAACCTCCCCAAGTTGTAACAGAATCTCTGGAAGATTTATTTGCTACAGCGATTAGTGAACCTGTTTTTGTGAAAAAAGAGAGTCCAGTTATCGAGGAAGAAGAAGGGGTTGAACAAACTCAGAAAAACCTAAACGACGTTTTAGGCAAAGGTCTCAAGATTGGGTTGAATGATCGTTTGGCTTTTATA
Source organism: Candidatus Arcticimaribacter sp. (assembly GCA_003023645.1). Classification (GTDB taxonomy): domain Bacteria; phylum Bacteroidota; class Bacteroidia; order Flavobacteriales; family Flavobacteriaceae; genus Arcticimaribacter. The sequence goes on from PXYQ01000002.1 coordinate 40,608, forward strand.
AAAAACTTATTCGAGGAGCGTCCAGAAGAATACCAGCGCGTAATTTCCCAAATTCTAACCTATGAAAATTTAGAAGAAGCTCGGGAATTCATTGAAACCTTTGTAAAACCGGAGTACAATTCGTGGGAAGGAAAAGAATCCTTCGAGGAACGTTTTTATAAAATAATAGAACAAAATTTTAATTAAAGACATAGCTTAATGAACACACAAAAAATTATTTATTGGATTGCTACCAGCCTTCTTTCTTTAATGATACTAGGTAGTGCGGCCCTTTATTTTGTTCAGACCGAGGAAATAGCGAAGGTGTTCAAACTCCTAGGCTATCCAACTCACTTGATCATTCCAATAGCAGTTGCTAAAATTTTAGGTATACTAACGCTTTTGCGAAATCAAGGACAGAAATTAGTAGAATGGGCTTATGCCGGTTTATTCTTCGAATTTCTACTTGCAGCTTTTTCCCATTGGCAGGTTCAAGATGGAGAGATTGCAGCATCCCTAGTAGCTCTTGTTTTGCTTATGATTTCATATAATTTAAAAAATAAAGTACGATAACCTGTGGGAAAATTATTCTTAGTACCAACCCCAATCGGGAATTTGAAAGACATGACGTATCGAGCTGTAGAAGTACTTTTGCAAGTTGATCTAATTCTTGCAGAAGATACTCGAACCAGTGGCAAATTGATGAAGCATTATGAAATTACGGCACCCATGCAGAGCCATCATATGCACAACGAGCACAGTACATTGGATTCTATTATTTCAAAGCTAAAGCAAGGAAAACAAATAGCATTGATTTCTGACGCCGGAACACCAGCAATTTCAGATCCAGGATATTTATTGGTTCGAGAAGCGATCGCAAATAAAATAGAAACCGAGTGCTTGCCTGGAGCAACAGCTTTTGTACCCGCTTTAGTTCAAAGCGGCTTGCCAAACGACCGCTTTATTTTTGAAGGTTTTCTTCCTCCAAAAAAAGGAAGACAAACCCGACTAGAGCAACTTGCCGAAGAGACACGAACCATTATTCTATACGAATCGCCGCACAAGGTTGTAAAAACACTTACCCAGTGTATGGTCTTTTTTGGAGCAGATCGACAAGTGAGTTTTTCACGAGAATTGTCTAAACTGCACGAAGAAACGTTCCGAGGGACGATGCAAGAAGTAAAAGAACATCTTGAAATAAAGCCTCCTAAGGGTGAATTTGTACTCTGTATCGCTGGTAAATCAAAGAAATAATATGCGTTGGGAACCCAAACCACTTCCAGATTCTACCAAGGTAAAAGCCATTCAAAAAGCGCTGCAAGTCCCTGAAACTGTTGCGAAGCTTTTAATCCAAAGAGGTATTGGAGATTTTGAAACTGCAAAAGCTTTTTTTAGACCTCAATTGAGTGAATTGCATGATCCTTTTTTGATGCAAGACATGCAACAGGCAGTAGAACGAATTGATCAGGCTTGCCAGAATCAAGAGTCTCTAATGATTTACGGAGATTATGATGTTGATGGCACTACTTCTGTTTCCTTAGTTTATTCTTTTCTTCGACCTTTTTTCCAAGAAATAATGCCCTATATCCCAGATCGGTATGCCGAAGGTTACGGTATTTCGTTTCAAGGAATCGATGTGGCAGCTGCAAAAGGAGTTGATCTGATCATCGCTTTGGATTGTGGAATTAAAGCAGTCGAAAAAGTAACTTACGCTAAGTCAAAAGGAATCGATTTCATCATTTGTGATCACCATTTACCGGGCGATACACTTCCAGATGCTGTAGCAGTTTTAGATCCTAAACGTCCCGACTGTCAATATCCATATAAAGAATTATGTGGATGTGGTATTGGCTTTAAATTGATTCAAGCCCAAACCACTTTTTGGAAGGAAGATTCGAAAGCATTGCTACCCTATTTAGATCTTGTAGCTACTGCAATTGCTGCTGATATTGTTCCTATGACGGGAGAAAACCGAATCTTAGCTTTTCATGGAATTGAACAATTACGAAAGAACCCAAGACCAGGACTTCAACCTTTTATAGCTCAACTTAAAAAACCGGTCACGGTAACTGATTTAGTTTTTGTGATCGCCCCACGAATCAACGCGGCAGGCCGAATGAGCCATGCCCTAAATGCAGTTGAACTTTTAGTAGAATCCGATTTAGAACAGGTTGAATTAAAAGCCAAAACAATTGAAACTTTTAATAGCGAGCGCCGGACTACCGACATGCGGATTACCCAAGAAGCTTTAGTTTTGATTAAAGAATTGGGCGAAGAAGAGCGGTATAGCACAGTCGTTTGTCAAGAAGATTGGCACAAAGGGGTTATTGGAATTGTTGCTTCTCGGTTGATTGAAACCTATTATCGTCCAACTGTTGTTTTTTCTGTTGTTGGTGATACCATGGTCGGCTCAGTTCGCTCAGTAAAAGGATTCAGTGTATACGAAGCTTTAGACGCCTGTAAAGAGCATATCGTACAGTTTGGTGGACACAAATACGCAGCAGGTCTAACCATAGAGAAAAAGCAATTCGAAGCCTTTAAAAATGCTTTTGAGGCGGTAGTTCAGGAACGTATTTTACCAGAACAACGGACTCCAACAATTATATACGATACAGAAGTTCCTTTTGAAGAGTTGACACCTAAATTATTTCGGATTTTAGAACAATTAGGACCTTTTGGACCTCAAAACATGCGCCCTGTTTTTAGAACAAATCAAGCTTTAGATTCGGGCTATTCGAAAGCAATAGGGAAAGACTTTTCCCATCTGCGTTTATCGATTCAAACCAAGACAAATCCGATGACTGGAATTGCATTTGGACGCGCAGATTTTTTACCTCAAATACAATCTAAACAACCTTTCGATTTGGTTTATACCTTAGACGAAAATGAATGGAACGGACAAATATCTTTACAGCTTAAGGTCAAAGATTTAATGGCTTAGGCATCCAAATGATCCAACAAACTTTGGGTTGAATTATCGTGCGAATTTTTAGTTTCTTTAGTGATGTCTGTTAATATAACAGAAGCCAATTGCTTTCCTAACTCTACACCCCATTGGTCATAACTGAATATGTTCCACACAACTCCTTGAACAAAGATTTTATGCTCGTACATAGCCACCAACTTCCCTAAACTTTCAGGCGTTAGCGCATCAATCATAAGAGTGTTGGTTGGGTTGTTTCCTTTGAATATTTTAAAAGGAAGTAGGGCTTCAATTGCTTCAGGGCTTTTGTCCGTTTTATCCAATTCTTTCTGAACAGCCTTACTGTCTTTTCCCTGCATAAGAGCTTCGGTTTGCGCTAAGAAGTTTGCCATTAATTTTTGGTGATGATCTTCTTCTCCATAAAGAGATTTTTTGAAGCCAATAAAATCAGCAGGAATCAATTTTGTTCCTTGATGAATCAACTGAAAAAAGGCATGTTGTGCATTTGTACCTGAACCTCCCCAAATGATTGTACCGGTTTGGTAGTCGATAGGATCTCCGTTTCGATCTACACTTTTCCCATTACTTTCCATAATACCTTGTTGTAGGTAGGCTGGTAGGTTTCTTAAGTACTGTGTGTAAGGAATGATAGCTTCACTTTCGGCACCCCAAAAGTTGTTATACCAAACGCTTATTAAGGCCAATACGACCGGGATATTTTTTTCAAGAGGAGTTTCTTTAAAATGGGTATCCATTGCATTTGCACCCTTTAGAAGGGCTTCGAAATTATCTGAACCAACGGCTAAGGCAACACTCAATCCAACTGCAGACCAGAGCGAAAAACGTCCGCCTACCCAATCTTTCATTGGAAATACATTATCGGGATGAATCCCAAAGGCTTCAATTTTTGTGAGGTTGGTAGAGACAGCTACAAAGTGTTTTGCGATTGCATCTTCTGAAGCATGTTGTAAAAACCATTTGCGAATGGTATTGGCATTGGTCAGTGTTTCTTGAGTTGTAAAGGTTTTAGAAACGATGACAAATAAGGTTGTTTCGGGATCTAATTTTTTAAGAATTTCGCGAACGTGATCCCCTTCTACATTAGAAACAAAATGGGTGTTGAGGTGGTTTTTATAAAACTCTAACCCTTCGACAATCATAGCTGGTCCTAAGTCAGACCCTCCAATTCCGATATTAACTACATCGGTAATGGCCTTGCCTGTATAACCTTTGTGATTTCCAGAAATTATAGCAGAAGTAAACTGACTTATTTTTTCTTTTACAGCAAAAATCTCAGGAATAACATCGAGTCCATCGACAAAAACTTGATCACTTTCTTGAGCTCTTAGTGCCGTATGGAGCACGGCTCTACCTTCTGTTTGATTGATTGCGTCGCCGTCAAAATAAGATTCGATGGCACTTTTTAAACCACATTCTTCAGCAAGCTCTTGAAGTAAAGACAAGGTTTCTGTACTCAAACGGTTTTTAGAATAGTCTACTAAAAAATCTTCCCAATGAATGGATAAAGCTGCAAAACGACTTTTTTCATTTTGAAAAGCGTCTTGAATGCGTTCCTTTTTTTGGATTTTAAAATGCGCTTCTAATTTTTTCCACGCTTTTGTTTGGGTTGGGTTTATTGTATTTAATGCCATAATATTAATTCAATGCTAGGATTATGTTTTTTTCGTTTTCTTCGAAAGAAAGACA
>PXYQ01000061.1 GCA_003023645.1 Candidatus Arcticimaribacter sp.
GGCAACCTTGATAATCAACGGCATATCCATATCGTTGATAACCATGTTCATTCCTGACAAACGAATAACTTCATGTAACTGATGTCTCCGTTCGTTAATCATCCCATAACGGGGCATGAAAATTCGCGTTTGACCCCCAGCCTCATTGATCGTTTTAGGTATTTTAAACGAATTGATTGATTGATCTGTTTGGGGTAGATAAGGCGTTACTTCCGATGATATTATTAATACTTTCTTGTTTTGCATAAAACTGATTTAGCTTCCTTGGTTAGAAAGTTTAGCAAAATTACGAAATTTCTTCCGTTCCATAGAAAAAACAGTACTTTTAGGCTGTTAATATTTTCGTAAAATGAAAGTTTTTTACCACTACAAAGAACTCAACGTCGCCAAAAACAAATACCCTGCTAAATCTATTGGGCTAGTTCCAACGATGGGTGCTTTGCATGAAGGCCATATAACCCTTGTAAAAAGAGCCCTTGAAGACAACGATCTAGTGCTAGTTTCTATATTTGTTAACCCTACCCAATTCGACAATAAGAATGATTTAAAAAACTATCCTAAGACCTTAGAATCCGATCTTTCAAAACTCCAAACTCTTGGAGGAAATGTTTGGGTTTATGCTCCAGAAGCTGATGACTTATACAGTGATAAAATTGAGCCGAAAGCATATAACTTCGGGAAACTCGAAACTACAATGGAGGGTGCACATCGAGAAGGACATTTTCAAGGAGTGGCTACTGTTGTTCAAAAACTATTTGAAGCTCTACAGCCTACTATTGCTTACTTTGGAGAAAAAGACTACCAACAATTACAAATCATTAATGCATTAGTAGAACAAGAAAATATTCCCGTCATCATCATACCCTGCCCAATTATCAGGCATAAAGATGGCTTAGCAATGAGTTCAAGGAACAAGCGCTTGAATATCAAAGAAAGAGCCATGGCCCCTGTAATCTATGAAACCCTTCAAAAAGCTGTTGCATTAAAAGATATTCATAGCCCCACAGAAATTGAATCTTGGATTACTGAATTTTTCGCCCTTCAACCGGACTTTGATTTAGAGTATTTTTCAATTGCTGATATCCAAACACTCGAAAAAGTAAGTGCGTTAAACGGTTCACAAACAAGAGCTTTTATTGCAATTAAATTAGGTGGAGTTCGTCTAATTGACAACATTAAATTTTAATACCTTTGCAACATGCAAATTGAAATATTAAAATCCAAAATCCATCGTGTTACAGTAACCGGTGCTGATTTAAACTATATCGGAAGTATCACTATTGACAGTGCACTTATTGAAGCTGCAAACCTTGTCCCTGGAGAAAAGGTGCAAATTGTGAACATCAATAACGGGGAGCGTCTTGAAACGTACGTAATTGAAGGTGAAAAAAATTCAGGGGAAATAACCCTTAATGGTCCTGCGGCTCGAAAAGTTCAAAAAGGGGATGTGATCATTATCATAAGTTACTGTTCAGTCCCTTTCGAAAAAGCTCGTGACTATACACCTGCACTTATATTTCCAAACGAAGGAACTAATTTATTACAGTAATCTTGCAAAAAAAGAATCTGACTAAATTTTTAAAGTTAATTTTCCCACTCTTAATCGGGATTCTTTTTATTTATCTCACAGTCAAGGATACTACTGCAGAGGATCGTGAAACCATCATTGAAGCAGTTAAAAACGCAGATTATCGTTTTGTTATTCTCTCATTAATTCTAGGGATGATTAGCCATTTATCTCGGGCGTACCGCTGGAATTTCATGCTTCACCCAATGGGCTACCGCCCAAAACTCATTAATAATGTTTTAGCCATTTTCATCACCTACATAGCCAATCTTGGTGTTCCAAGATCTGGAGAATTCTTTAGGGCTACAGTAATGAAAACCTATGAAGATATTCCCTTCGAAAAAAGCTTTGGTACCATAATTGCCGAACGAATGGTCGATTTGATGATGCTTCTTTTAGTCATTGGAATTGCATTATTGATTCAGTTTGATTTTATTATGTTGTTTCTGAAAGAGCAGTCTTTTAACCCAACGTCCTTAGCACTTGTGATTCTATTGGTTGGCCTAGGACTATGGATATTAGTCAAACAACTTAAACGCTCGAAATCGGTTCTTGCTATAAAAATAATCGGGCTTATTGAAGGGCTTACTGAAGGTGTATTGACCTTAGTGAAAATGCCTAAAAAATGGGCTTATATTTTCCATACCTTTTTAATTTGGGGCCTCTATGTTTTTATGTTTTATATCGTAAAATGGGCGCTCCCCGAAACAGTCGATCTCCCTTTTGAAGCTCTATTGATTGGGTTTTTAGTTGGAGCCATAACCATTTCAGCTACCAATGGAGGTATCGGGATTTATCCTTTTTCAGTTTCTTTGGTTTTGATAAGTTATGGGATTTCAAAAGAATCTAGCCTGGCATTTGGATGGATTATGTGGACTGCTCAAACCATTATGGTTTTGATCTTTGGGGGTCTTTCCTTTTTAGTTTTACCACTGCTGAATCGAAAAAAGTAAGTACCTTAACCTCTCAATAAATTCTTTTTTATGATTCGTTCTTTATACACACTCTTGCTGTTATTGGGCTTAACACTCCAAGCACAAATCACAACTGAAACCATTGAATCTTCCGTTTTAGGAACAACTCGAACAATTGATTTATATATTCCCGAAATAGAAGAGGGGTCATTAGATCAGCTACCATTGATTGTTGTATTAGAAGGGCATGAATTATTTAATCTTGTGGTGGCTAATGTTCGTTTTTTATCTAAGATCGACTACATGCCAAAGGCTATTGTAGTTGGGGTAAGACAAGAAGGCCAATATCAAGTAGCTCGTGACTGTGAAACAGATAAAAATTCAGGGCAATTGAGTGCACGAGGATCTAACTTCAAAAAATTTATTGTTTCGGATATTGTTCAGCGACTCTCTATTCAATACCCAATCTCAAACCTGAAAGTGCTTATCGGGAAAAATAAGTCCGCAAATTTTATCAACTATTTTTTGCTGTATGGTCCCAATATGTTTTCATCCTATATTGCAATTACACCCGAAGTTTCTACTGATATCATTGAGCCTTTGACCGTAAACGCGGCTAATATTAAAAAAACAACCAATTATTATATTTCTAATTCCGAGAACCTTCCAAGAAGACAAAAAAACAATATTAGTCTTTTAACAGATGAGCTTAAAAAACAAGAAAATGACCAGTTCATATTGACTACTGATTCGTTTTCTTATCCCGACGAATTTTCTACCCCAGTATATTCAATTCCTATTGCTCTAGAAGGTATTTTTAGAGTTTATCAGCCAATCAGTCCAAAAGAATACCGAGAAAATATTTTAAAAAGCACACTTCCATCGCACAATTATTTGGTTAGTAAATATCAAAAAATATCTAATCAATTGGGTATTCAAAAACGCTATATTTTAAACGATATAATGGCTATTTTCGCAGCAGCTCAAAAAAAATCAGATGCAGAAACTCTTTTTGTTTTAGGCGATTTGGCCATTGAAGATTATTCCACCACCATGTTAGGGTATTATTTCAATGGTCTTGGCTATGAAATTACGGGTAACACCAAAAAAGCACTTAAAAATTATGAGCGTGCATATACATACGATCCCATTGATTTCGTAACAAAAGAATTGATCTTAAATAAAATTGAATCTCTAAAATAGTAGCTTAAATGAGTAAAGTAAAAACTACCTTTTTTTGTCAAAAGTGTGGAACTGCTCATGCCAAATGGCAAGGACAGTGCAACGGATGCAAAGAGTGGAATACACTAGTAGAAGAGGTTATAGAAAAGCCCAAAGAGAAAGGCTGGATAGCGCCTAAAACTTCTAAAAGTAAAGGTGCGGTACCTATTCGAATACAAGAAATTGATACGGACAAAGAGTCTAGAATTTCAACGAACGATTCTGAATTGAATCGAGTTTTAGGTGGTGGGCTTGTTCCTGGCTCTGTTACGCTTTTGGGAGGAGAACCAGGGATTGGAAAATCTACCTTACTCCTTCAAATCTCTCTTCAAATTAAAGGAAAAGTTCTTTATGTTTCTGGCGAAGAAAGTCAAAAACAAATCAAGTTAAGAGCGGAACGAATTGATGCACAAAACGAGAATTGTTTTATTCTCAGTGAAACGCTGACGCAAAAGATTTTCAAACAAATCGAAGCGTTAGAGCCCAATATTGTAATCATTGATTCGATTCAAACGCTGCAAACGCAATACGTTGAAAGCAGTCCAGGTAGTGTGTCTCAAATTAAAGAATGTACTTCAGAGCTCATTCAATTTGCAAAAAAAACCCATACACCAGTCTTATTAGTGGGTCATATCACCAAAGATGGCGCTATTGCTGGCCCCAAGGTTTTGGAGCATATGGTAGATACGGTACTACAATTCGAGGGTGATCGAAACCACATCTACCGAATCATTAGAGCTCAAAAAAATCGTTTTGGTTCTACCGCCGAAATAGGCATCTATGAAATGTTGTCTTCTGGGTTACGAATCGTTACCAACCCCAGCGAACTTCTCATTTCGCAAACAGATCGAGAGATGAGTGGGCATGCTATTGCCGCCACTGTAGAAGGCATTCGTCCTCTTATGATTGAAGTACAAGCATTGGTTAGCACTGCAGTATACGGAACGCCACAAAGAAGCACTACTGGGTTTAACGCAAAACGACTCAATATGCTGTTGGCTGTTTTAGAGAAAAGAGCCGGATTTCAACTAGGAAGTAAAGATGTTTTCTTGAATATAACAGGCGGAATAAGCAGCGAAGACCCTGCAATTGACTTAGCGGTAGTAGCTGCAATTTTATCGAGCTACCACGATATTGCACTTCCAAAAGAAACTTGTTTTGCTGCCGAAATTGGGCTATCAGGAGAGTTGCGTCCCGTTTCAAAACTGGATCAACGTATTGCCGAGGCTGAAAAATTAGGTTTCGAAACCATTGTAAATTCAAAAGGAACAAAAAACAAGCATAGTTCAAAAGGAATCAATGTGTTAGCGCTTACAAAAATTGAAGAAGTTGTTGCTCTTTTATTTGTGTAGAAAGAAACAAAAAAACTACATTCGTCTTGTCAAATTATAATTAATTCTTGTTTTTTAAACATCCTTTTTTATGAAGAAAATCATTGATCAATTTTTAGCAGAAGTTCAAGTAAGAAACCAATACGAACCTGAGTTCATGCAGGCGGTGACAGAAGTTGCTGAGAATGTAATTCCCTATATTGTAAAAAACGATATTTACTACGGTCAAAATATATTACTCCGAATGGTGGAGCCCGAACGTGTTGTCTTTTTTCGTGTAGCTTGGACAGATGATCAAAACGAAATTCAGGTTAATCGTGGTTATCGAATTGAAATGAATTCGGCTATTGGTCCCTATAAAGGAGGCTTGCGATTTCATCCAAGTGTAAACCTAAGCGTACTTAAATTTTTAGCCTTTGAACAGGTTTTCAAAAACAGCCTTACTACCCTTCCTATGGGCGGAGGAAAAGGAGGTTCTGATTTTGATCCAAAAGGAAAAAGTGACAACGAAGTAATGCGTTTTTGTCAAAGTTTTATGTCAGAATTATTTCGTCATATTGGGCCAAACAGAGATATTCCCGCTGGTGATATTGGTGTTGGTGGTCGAGAAATTGGATACCTTTTTGGTCAATACAAACGTTTGGCAAATGAGTTTACAGGAGTACTCACAGGAAAAGGAGTAAGCTGGGGTGGTTCACTTATTCGACCCGAAGCTACAGGATATGGAGTGGTCTACTTTTCTCAGAAGATGCTTGAAAACATAGGAACAAATTTAGAAGGTAAAAAAGTTGTTGTCTCTGGTTCTGGAAACGTGGCTCAGTATGCTGCAGAGAAAGTTATTCAATTGGGCGGAATAGTATGCACGCTCTCTGATTCTGGAGGATATATCTATGACAAAGATGGAATTGATGCTGAAAAGCTAAGCCATATCATGGACATTAAAAATGTACAAAGAGGCCGTATTAAAAACTATATCGAACGCTACCCTAATGCAGAGTTTCACGCAAACAAAACACCATGGGAAGTACCGTGTGATGTTGCACTTCCTTGTGCTACTCAAAACGAGCTTCATTTAAAAGATGCCGAACTGTTGATTAAAGGCGGTTGTATCTGTGTAGGAGAAGGAGCTAATATGCCAACAACTCCCGAAGCTATTCATGCGTTTACCGAAAGTAAAGTCCTTTTTGCGCCTGGAAAAGCATCTAATGCCGGTGGTGTTGCAGTCTCTGGTCTAGAAATGGCTCAAAACTCCTTACGTTACAATTGGACTAGAGAAGAAGTTGATAACCGTTTAAAAAACATCATGAGTGAAATTCATCAATCATGTGTTGAATACGGACAAGAAGAAGGATATGTAAATTATGTAAAAGGCGCCAATATCGCTGGTTTTGTTAAAGTTGCCGATGCAATGCTCGCTCAAGGAGTTGTTTAAATATGTTAGTAAGGACTAAAGCCATTGTGCTACATACGCTAAAGTACAGTGACAGTAGCCTTATTGCACATTGTTATACGCAGATTGTTGGGAAACAATCCTTTATTTTAAAAGGGATTTTGACCGCTAAAAAAGGTGCTATTCGAAAATCTCAATTCCAAGTGCTTACACAACTTGAAATTCTTTTTGATCATAAGAATAACGGGAAACTTCAATTTCTTAAGGAAGTTAAAGTCATCTCGCCGTATCAAACAATTCCGAATAAAATTGAAAAAAACGCCTTGGTTCAATTTCTTGCGGAAACCCTTAAAAACGCAATTCAAGAAGAAGAAGCTAATCCGGCACTTTACCTTTTCCTTGAAACTGCTTTTAATTGGCTAGATTCTAACGACAATATCAGTGATTTTCACTTGGTTTTCTTGATCAACCTAACCAAGTATTTAGGCTTTTTTCCAAACGAAGAACCCTTAGATGCACTTTATTTTAATCTTGAAACAGGTTGTTTCGATCGAAGTATGCCACGAGAACAACATATCGAGGGAAGTCAAGTTCCTGTGTTCCGAGAATTATTAGGCATGAATTTTGGAGCAGGTGTAAATCTTAAGTTAAACCGAACGAAAAGGCGTGAACTATTGGAAACTCTAATACGGTATTTTGAGTTACATTTGCTTGGCTTTTCAAAACCAAAATCGCTACAAATTCTCAATGAAATATTTGACGATGTCTCCTAAGAAGTTAACGCTCTTATTTATCTTTTTTGTTGGGTTTATTTCCGCTCAGGAAGTGACAATTATTGATGCTCTTACCTCAGAATTTATAGCAGGTGTCAGTTTGTATAATCAAACTAAAGATCGCAATACAACCTCGGATGAAAACGGAAAATGTTCCGTTGCACTATTTGACGAAAAAGACATCATTTCCTTTCAATACATGGGGTACGAACCTCAGCAATTTACCAAGAAAGAACTTAAAAGAAAGAACTATATCGTAAACCTCAATATTGATCGCAAAGAACTTTCTGAAGTTATTCTTTCAATTGCTCGAACACCCACAAAAAAAAATCAGATCGCCGAAAAAGTATCGATTATCGATGCTCAGGAAATTAAAAAAAACCGTCCTCAAACCGGTGCTGATCTTCTTTTACTCGCTCCAAGTATTCGACTTCAAAAATCACAAGGAGGTGGCGGTAGTCCAGTTTTAAGAGGTTTTGAAGCAAATCGAGTATTGCTGGTTGTCGATGGAATTCGAATGAATAATGCCATTTATAGGTCTGGGCACCTTCAAAATGCAATAACGATCGATCCCAACGCCATTGAGCGTGTAGAAGTTGTTTATGGTTCTTCTTCTGTGGGCTATGGTTCCGATGCTTTGGGAGGCGTGGTACATTATTTTACCAAGACACCAAGAATCAATAGTAAAGACAAAATCAAAAACAGTTTTTCTACCAACTTCAATGCCGCAAATGAATCTTTTGTAAATCATTTTGATACGGAATTAAGTTTTAAAAATTGGGCAAGTTATAGTAGCATCAGTATATCGAAGTTTGGTAACCTCCGTATGGGGAAAAACAGAAAACATGGATATGATACTTGGGGCTTGGTACCTTTTCATTCTGAAAATAAAGAGCAAGAATATTTTGCTCAGCCAACAGGAAACAGCAACCCAACTATTCAAAAAAACTCTGAATACGATCAGGTTGATGTCTTACAAAAATTCATTGTAAAGCTTCCCAAAGAAAAGCTACTTACCCTCAACATTCAGTTTTCTAACTCTACTGATATTCCTAGATTCGATAAGCTGAATGAATACAAAGACGGAGAACTTCGTTTCGCCGAATGGCATTACGGACCTCAAAAGCGCTTTTTGATTTCCCCCCAACTCAAAGTTTTTCCAAAAAAGAAATTATTTTATAAGGGATATTTTACCCTCGCCTATCAAAATATCAAAGAGTCCAGAGTCAGTCGTAAGTTTGATGAGCTGAATCGTTCTCATCAAAACGAAAATGTTGAAGCTTGGAGTTTTAATGGGGATTTTGAAACTCTAAAATCAAATAAGCGGAGTATTGCTTACGGTTTTGAATGGGTTAAAAACAAGGTTTTATCCAGTGCTTTTTCTCAAGAATTAATTCTAAATGGGAATCAAATTTCTGGCCTATCTAATCCTACGCCAATTCCTACCCGATACCCAAGCGCTGGAAGTGATTATACTTCTGCAGCGTTTTATGGGAACTTTAAATGGGACCTCAGCCCCAAAACCACGCTAACCGCTGGCGGAAGATATACACATACCTGGCTAAAAGCTCAATGGGAAACAAACGCTGGAGTTTACCCGCAGTGGTTATTTGATTCTCCTATAGGGAATTTAACCACGATCGATGCCGTCAACGATGCCCTTACCGGAAGCCTATCCATTACATACCGACCGAATACGAGTTGGCAACTCAATTTTCTGGCATCTAGTGGGTTTCGGTCTCCAAACATAGACGATCTTGGAAAAATTAGAGAGCATAAAGGAATCCTTTTAATTCCCAATCCAACTCTTAAACCCGAGTATGCCAATAACCTTGATTTTGGAATCTCTTATTTTACTCCCAATAAAAAAGGTGCTTTTGCTTTACGCTTTTACAGTACATTTCTTAGGGATTATATTGGAAGAAAATTCGCTCCAAACTACACCGATCAACTTACAGGACAGGTTATTGCTTTACGTTTTGACGAAGATATTGTACAAACTCAAATCAATGCCAATATGGGAGCTGCAACAATTCACGGCGCTTCTTTTGAGGGGAAATGGAAGCTCGCTTCTCATTTCACAATCTCATCCGATTTGACCTTTACACATTCAAATTTTCTAGAAGGTTTTGGCCCGCTCCCTTCTATTCTTCCATTCTATGGTGCAACCATGATTCAGTACAACAAAGACAAACTTTCAATTCGAATTAGAAACCGATTCAGTAGTGCCAAAAATCCCAAAGACTATAGTCTAGGCGGGGAAGACGGTTTAGACGAAACACCTATCGAAATAAACTCAGAAGGCCTTCCACAATTTGTAGGTACGCCAAGCTGGTCCATTTTTAACCTTTCGGGATCCTATGCCTGGAACGAGCAACTTGTTATTCGAGGTGGTCTTGAAAATGTTTTTGATGTGCATTATCGTGAGTTTGCCTCTGGAATTTCTGCCTCTGGTCGCAGTTTGATGCTCGGACTTACGCTCGATTTTTAATACAACTTAGACTGTAAATGCGTTTTCACTTGTTGATTCCATTCTGGTTTTAAAATACTCAAAACAATGCTATCTCTTCTTCCGTTAGATGCACTGCAATTACTTCGTAAGATGCCTTCCTGAGTACAACCAATCTGTTTCATGGCTTGAATGCTTTTTACATTTCGTAAATCAGCTCGAAACTCTACGCGATCAACCCCAAGCGTATCAAAGGCATAGGACAACAACAAATATTTACAATTCCGATTCAATCCCGTACGCTGAAATTCTTTGCCATACCAGGTGTAACCCAAGCTCAATACATTGTGCGTAATTTGAATGTCATAAAAACGAGTGCTGCCTGCTATTTTTTGAGTTTTTTTATCAAAAACAACAAAGGGATAAGCTTGTAATTTGTCTTTAGCTACAAGGGCTGTGTCGATATAAGTCTGCAGGTTTTTTGCTCCTGCAGCTGGAGTTAAAGAAAAGTTCCATAAGTCTCCTTCGTTTTCCGAAAAAGGCAACAAATAGGTAAAGTCATTTTGTTCTAAAGGACGCAAGATTACGCGATCATTTTCCAATTTTATAGGCTGTGAAAAGTCAAATTTCATAGATTTTTTTGAGCTTAAGGATTTAATAAAGTATAAATGTATAAAATTCCTTAATTTTGCAAACTTATACACACGTTCCCGATGGGTTTTAAAGAACATAAACAGCTTAAGCTTTCCGCCGTATCTCAAGAGATTTTATCATATTGGGAGGAAGAATCAATTTTTGAAAAAAGTATCACATCACGTGAAGGGCAACCTCCATTTGTATTCTACGAAGGACCTCCGTCTGCTAACGGAATGCCTGGAATTCACCACGTAATGGCTCGAGCAATTAAAGATATTTTTTGCCGATACAAAACTCAAAAAGGCTTTCAGGTAAAGCGCAAAGCAGGGTGGGATACCCACGGATTACCCGTTGAACTTGGTGTTGAAAAAGAACTTGGTATCACCAAAGATGCAATCGGAAAAAGCATCAGCGTTGAAGAATATAACGAAGCTTGTAAAAGTGCTGTAATGCGCTATACCGACGTATGGAACCGTTTGACAAAAGAAATGGGATACTGGGTCGATATGGAAGATCCATACATTACTTATAAATCCAAATATATCGAATCGGTTTGGTGGTTACTCAAGCAGATATACGACAAAGATCTTTTATACAAAGGCTATACCATACAACCGTATTCTCCCAAAGCAGGAACAGGGCTGAGTTCACACGAACTCAATCAACCCGGAACCTATCAGGATGTTACCGATACGACAATCACTGCACAATTTCAAACCATTAAAGAAACGCTTCCAGCTGCTTTACAAGCAGAAGATGATCTTTATATCTTAGCTTGGACCACTACCCCGTGGACCTTACCTTCGAATACCGCTTTGACAGTTGGTAAAAAAATAAACTATGTGGTGGTTGAAACCTTCAACCAATATACCCATTTGCCCATTCGCGTACTTTTGGCACAAGCCTTAGTCGGGAAGCAATTTGCTGGAAAATATATTCTTGTTGAAACCGAAGCGGATTTAACTGCCTATAGTCCGAATGATAAAAAGATACCCTACCGCATTGGGCATGAAATTCTTGGAAAAGACTTGGTTGGAATCCGATACGCCCAACTTTGGAAAGATGCACCGCTTCCTCTTGTCAATCCTCAAGACGCCTTTCGAGTGATTTTAGGAGACTTTGTAACTACAGAAGACGGAACTGGAATTGTACATACAGCACCTACCTTTGGTGCCGATGATGCTCAGGTTTCGAAAGAAGCTACGCCTCCAATTCCACCTTTATTGGTTTTAGATGCCTACGGAAACGAAGAACCCTTGGTTACTTTAGAAGGAAAATTCCATGAAGTTCTAGGAGAACTCGGTGGCAAATATGTGAAAAACGAATACTATCCTGACGGAACTGCTCCCGAACGATCGGTAGATGTTGAAATTGCAATTCGCTTAAAAGAAGAAAACAGAGCCTTTAAGGTTGAAAAATATGTACACTCCTATCCTAATTGCTGGAGAACAGATAAGCCTATTTTATATTACCCCTTAGATTCTTGGTTTGTAAAAGTTTCTTCAGAAAGAGATCGTATGGTTGAACTCAACCAACAGATCAACTGGAAACCAAAATCAACTGGAGAAGGACGCTTTGGGAATTGGCTTGCCAATGCAAATGACTGGAACTTATCTCGATCACGTTTTTGGGGAATTCCGCTCCCAATTTGGAGAACCGAAGATGGGCAAGAAACTATTTTAGTCGGCTCAATGAAAGAGCTTGTTCTAGAAATTGACAAAGCAATCGCTGCTGGATTGATGACCGAAAGCCCCTTTACTTCTTTTGAAGTAGGGAATATGTCTGAGGAAAACTATGAACTCATAGACCTACACAAAAACACGGTAGACAAAATTGTTCTATGTAGCCCCTCGGGGAAAGCAATGAATCGAGAAGCTGATCTTATCGATGTTTGGTTCGACTCAGGATCGATGCCCTATGCTCAATGGCATTATCCTTTTGAAAATAAAGAGAAAATTGACAACAACGAAGCCTTTCCTGCTGACTATATTGCAGAAGGAGTAGACCAAACTCGTGGATGGTTCTATACCCTTCACGCCATTGGAACCCTTGTTTTTGACTCAGTAGCGTATAAAAATGTTGTGTCTAACGGTTTGGTTTTAGACAAAAGTGGTCAGAAAATGTCGAAGCGTTTAGGCAATGCAGCTGATCCTTTCAAAACCCTCGAAACCTATGGGCCAGATGCCACTCGTTGGTATATGATTTCAAATGCCAATCCGTGGGATAATTTAAAATTTGATCTAGAAGGAATTGCTGAAGTTTCACGTAAGTTTTTTGGAACTCTTCAAAACACCTATGCCTTCTTTAGCTTGTATGCAAACATTGATAGCTTCACCTATAAAGAAGAAACGATTCCACTACTAAAACGGAATGAAATGGATCAGTGGATCTTATCGGAATTAAACA
>PXYQ01000062.1 GCA_003023645.1 Candidatus Arcticimaribacter sp.
CGACCATGAGATTAATGAATAGAAGGAGGTGATTATGAGTAACATCAACAAAACCAAACTCACTACTTTTTTAGAACTTATAAAATTCAAGAGCTTAGGATCATTAACGATTTTTTTAGGTAAACGATTTTTCCCAACATTAAATAAATAAATCAAGAGAAAGAGTAGAAGGAAACCAAGTAAATCAACCATCAACTCTAAATTGTGTTGACTCAAATACCAATCACCCTGAAGATCCATTTGTGGAATATCTTTGAATATTTTTCGAATTACAATCAATGAAATAATCTCAAATTGTTTGGAAACACAGGAGGTAAATGAACGCGGGAGATAGAAAACCAATAGGTAAACCTCATAAATCAGTATCAGTGAAAAAGGCGTATAAATCGCAGTAATTGGATCATTCAATAAACTGCTGTTTACTTCGGAAAGAAAACCAATATTATTAGTTTTAAGTACAATAAGTAAAAGGTGGATTAGGAACCCTAAGCCAGCAAGAACAAGAATAATGTTTTCAAAACGTTTTTGTATTTTTTCACCAAAAACAATTAAAAAGAGTCGGTTTACTTGAGTTGAGTACGTCATTAAGTTGCGAATAATTGATCCATATTTCTAAAGCATTTAAATTCTAATGCATTACCTGAAGGGTCATAAAAAAACAGAGTCATCTGTTCTCCGGCTTTACCTTCAAATCTGAGATAGGGGGCAATTTCAAACGGAACGTTTTTTGAGATTAGGTGTTTACTGAAGTTTTGGAAATCATCCCAAGGAAGCACAATTCCAAAATGTGGAATAGGAACAGACTTTCCGTCTACTTCATTGAAATGTTTGTGGCCTTTAAACTCAGTGTCTTCGTGAACAACCAATTGGTGTCCAAAAAAATTATAGTCAGCCCATTGATCGCTCGTCCTTCCAGTAATAAGGCCAAGCTTATTTTCGTAAAAATCACGTGCAATACTGAGATCGTGAACGGGGATGGCTAAGTGAAAAGGTGAAATCTTTTGCATGATTAAAGGTAGTCTTTTTTAGAATACATGTTTTTATAGGTATTTAAGGTACAACCGAGCGGACATTTTTCAAGATTAGATTATCTTTGCTGCATGACAGAAAACGAACTGAACCAAAATGTAGCGCAGGGTTTATACTTACCTCTTATGGAGGCTTTTTACACCTTACAGGGCGAAGGCTATCACAAGGGGAGTGCAGCTTATTTTATACGCATCGGTGGATGTGATGTTGGATGTCACTGGTGTGATGTAAAAGAAAGCTGGAACGCTAAATTACATCCGCCTACGGGTATAGAATCTATTGTTGAGGAGGCTAAGAAGTCATCAGACACAGTAGTTGTGACTGGAGGCGAACCGTTAATGTGGCCTATGGATCCATTAACCACTGAGCTAAAAAGTAAAGGGATAAGCACCCATATTGAAACTTCTGGAGCGTATAGTTTAAGTGGGGAATGGGATTGGTTCTGCCTTTCGCCTAAGAAAACTAAATTACCAACTCCTGATGCTTATGCAGCAGCCGATGAGTTGAAAATGATCATCCACAACCAAAATGACTTTAAGTTTGCGGAAGAGCAAGCTGCAAAGGTAGGGGAGGATTGTATTTTGTTTTTACAACCCGAATGGAGTAAGCGTGACCAGATGATGCCTGAAATGGTTGATTATGTATTGAAAAACCCACGCTGGAAGGTTTCATTACAGACCCACAAGTATTTGAATATTCCTTAAAGACTCAATTGTGCTAGAAAGTCATAGTTAGCACCTTCTGTTATGATTTTAAAATTGAAGCCCGCACTTTTTGCTGCAACTTCTAATCGTTTAGGATCAATATACAGCCACGGAAATTCTTCGCTATGTCCTTCAAAACGAATCCCGAAATCTACTTCTCCATAATAGATTTCATCTTCTTTCCAGAGTGCAACATCTTCTTCGTCAAACAGGTAAATTAAGTCGGAAGAATCGACAAAAATTGACCCTTCTGGAGCCAACAATCCTTTTAAGTGTTTCAAAAGAACTGGAAGTTCTGTTGTAGTTTTTCCAATCCCCATTCCGTTCATAAGTAAAAGAATGGTGTCGTAGTTGGTTTCATCAAAGTCCCAAATGGATAGGCAATGGGTTTGTTTTACACCCCGAGCTTTTGCTACTTCAATGGCTCCTTCCGAAATATCAAGCGCAGTTACGTCAAGTGCTCTCTGGTTTTGTAAGTACAGGCTATGACTTCCAGATCCGCAGCCTACATCGAGTATTTTTCCAGATGCAAGTGCAAGTGCGTTTTTTTCTAGGGCTGGCATTTCATCATATAATCTGAAGAAGTAAGCAAGGGGTACGTCGTCTTCGTCTGTGAGATTGGTCCAGGTAGTAAGGCTTTGTTTTTTCGGGTTTTGGAAATAGGTTTGTAATGCTTTTCCGAATATATCAGTTTGTGCTTTCAATTAGTTGTAGTTTTACGAAAAATTAAAAGAATGCAGGAGCGCCTCCTTTTACTTCCCAAGGATGCCAAAGATAAGGCAACCGAAACTAAAAAGTTTTTCAATAAGCTTAAAAAAAGAGTTCCCAAGAATTTAGACAACCAAGTTGCCGCGATTCACGATGAGGTTTTTGAGAAAACAGACTGTATGTCTTGCGCTAATTGTTGTAAAACAACTGGTCCGTTATTCATGAAACAGGACATTGAGCGAATCTCGAAATTCATAGGAACCAAACCAGCTCAATTTGAAAAACAATACTTGCGAATCGATGAAGATAACGATTGGGTTTTGAAGCAAGTTCCTTGTGCTTTCCTTGGTATTGATGATGAATGTACTATTTATGATGTTCGTCCAAAGGCCTGTCAGGAATTTCCACATACCGATCGAAAAAAGATTTATCAAATCGCGAATTTAACTTTAGCTAATACTGCTATTTGTCCGGCAGCATTTGATATTGTAGAGCGAATGAAGACAGCAATTAAACTCTAGTCTTTGTACAGCAAATAGTTTGCTCGCATTTTTAGGAAAGCGTCAATCTTTGGTTTCCAACTCTTTCTTATTTCTTGTTCAGAAAACCCTTCTTGGATTTGGTGTTGTAGGGTCTTTGTACCTGAAATAAATGCAAATCGTTTAAAGAAAAAATCGTCTTTGATGGAGGACATTTCGTATGCATTCATTAGCCATTTGAGTTCGATTTTATTTACCCTTGGATGTTGCCTTAAGTCAACACCGTAACAAATTTTGTTTTCTTGTTTAGGGTATTTTGCCCCAAAATTGGGCAGAGGTTTAAATTCAAAAGATTTATTCTTAAAATCAGGATGCCCAAAAATTTGAAATTGCATTTCAGTTCCTCGACCAATACTGACAGGGGTTTGCTCAAGCAAACAAAGACTGGGGTATAAGTTGATTGCTTGGTCGTTGGGCAGGTTTGGAGAGGGCCTTACAGCGAGAGAGTAAGGTGTTTTGTGTGTGTAGTTTTTTACAGGAACAATGGATATTTCACATTGAATTTTATTGGTCAACCATCCTTCATTGTTTATCATTTGAGCATATTCGCCTAGGGTTAATCCGTACACGATGGGTACATTGTGCTTGCCTAAAAAACTCTTGAATTCATCTTCCATCACGGGGCCGTCTACATAATGTGCGTTGGGGTTTGGACGATCCAAAATCAATAAGGGAATGTTGTTTTCTGCGCACGCTTCCATAACCAAGTGAAGTGTCGAAAGATAGGTGTAAAAGCGTACACCAACATCTTGAATGTCAAAGACCATTAGGTCAATACCTTCTAGATCTTTTGATTGAGGTTTTTTGTTTTTTCCATGTAAAGAAATCAACGGCAACTGCGTTTTTGGATCAATAATATTGTCAACGTGTTCGCCATTATCAGCCTTGCTTCTAAAGCCGTGTTCGGGTGCAAAAACTTTATTAATTTGAATACTTAGTGACAGTAAAGTGTCGATTAAATGAACCGACTGATTTTGAGTTTTGACTAAGCTAGAAGCATGGGCCACAACACCTATATTCTTGTTTTTAAGTAAGGGCAGGTAAGCCTCAATTTGTTCGGCACCTACTTGAATCTGAGCGTGTCCTTGGCTTATGCTAAAAAGACTCAGCGAAAACCATAATAAAAATGTATTTTTGAAGAGAACAACCATAGAATACGTCATTTGAATTTCGGATTATTTTTAGCGCATCGTATGCGCAGTCAAAGTATTGATAAAAGTAGTGCATCGAATCGGATTATAAAAATCGCGATAGCTGCAATTGCTTTAGGATTGGTTATGATGTTGATTGCTGTATCAACAAGCTTGGGCCTCCAATATGAAATCAAGAACAAAATCATAGTCTTTAGTGGTCAGCTCAACATTGCGCCTTTTGAAAATAATAATTCTAAAGTTTCTACCCGCCCAATATATCGTTCGGAGTTAAATGAAGCCGAATGGAATAGTACTGATGACATTGATCACATTCAGGCTACGGCTAGTAAAGCAGCCTTGGTGAAATCTAAAACTGATTTTGAAGGGCTTGTGGTAAAGGGTGTTGGTTCGGATTATCGCTGGCATAATTTAGATTCTTATTTAGTTGAAGGAGCGTATCCCAATACTCAGGATAATTTAAATAACGAAATTTTATTATCGCAAACCATAGCGCAGCGTTTACATGTTGGAATTGGCGATCGGGTTACAGCTTATTTTCAAAACTCAAGCTCAACAGGAACACCCAACACACGATACTTTAAAATTGTCGGTATCTACGAAACTGGTTTCCCAGATTTTGACTCTTCCTATCTTTTTGCAGATATTCGTCACATTCAACGTATTAATAAATGGAATTCAGATGCAATCGGTGGCTTTGAGGTTTTCTTAAATGAAGGTATAGATCTGGAGGATAAGAATGTACAGATTTACAATCAACTGCCTCCGCACATCGACAGTGTTACCGTAAATAATTTATTCCCTAGCCTGTTTGAATGGGTTTCTTTGTTCGATTTCAATCTGGCTATCATCTTGATTCTTATGTTACTCGTAGGGACTCTTAATATGGCAACAGCTTTATTGGTTTTGATTTTAGAACGTTCCAAAATGATTGGATTATTGAAGGCAATGGGAGCTAAAAATAAATTGATTCAGCAAGTGTTTTTGTGGAATGCATTATATATAATTCTCAAAGGAATTTTCATTGGAAATATCATCGGATTAGCGCTTATTTTTGGTCAACAAAAATTCAATTGGATTCATCTTGATCCAACTACGTATTATGTGTCAGAAGTACCCATTCTTTTGTCTTTTTCAAATTTCATTTTACTCAATGCTGGTGTGGTTTTAGTATGTACCACCTTACTTTATGTTCCCTCTTTTGTAGTTACCAAAATAGACCCCTCGAAAGTGATGCGTGTTCAGTGAAATTTTAATGTTTTTATCGCTTGAAACTCATTGAATTAATGTAGCTTTGTTATTATACACTAATTTATGAATTACGCAGAAAATATCCTGCAGACTATTGGGAATACTCCTCTTGTTCGATTGAATAAGATTACTAATGAAATTGACGCTTTGGTTTTAGCTAAAGTTGAAAGTTTTAATCCGGGAAACTCCACAAAAGATCGTATGGCCGTAAAGATGGTAGAAGATGCTGAAGCTGATGGACGCTTACAACCGGGCTGGACAATTGTCGAAGGTACCTCTGGGAATACAGGTATGGGCTTGGCTCTTGCTGCTATTGTGAAGGGATATAAGTTGATCTGTGTTTCTACGGATAAACAATCTAAAGAAAAATTTGATGTGTTGCGTGGAGTAGGAGCTGAGGTAGTCGTTTGTCCAACTGATGTTGCGCCAGATGACCCTAGATCATATTATTCGACATCGAAACGAATTGCCGAAGAAACTCCAAACTCTTGGTATGTAAATCAATACGATAACCCATCCAATGCATTGGCACACTACGAACAAACAGGCCCTGAGATATGGGAACAGACCGATGGGAAAATAACTCATTTTGTAGTTGGTGTTGGAACTGGAGGAACAATTTCTGGGGTTGGTAGATTTTTGAAAGAAAAAAATCCAAACATCAAGATATGGGGTATAGATACTTACGGTTCTGTTTTTAAGAAATACCATGAAACGGGTATCTTCGATGAGAATGAAATTTACCCATACATCACAGAGGGTATTGGGGAAGATATTCTTCCGAAAAATGTTGATTTTTCTGTAATTGATGCATTTGAAAAAGTAACAGATAAAGATGCTGCGGTTTATACGCGCAAGATGGCTTTAGAAGAAGGTATATTTGCTGGAAACTCTTGTGGAGCAGCAATTAAAGGGCTATTACAGCTGAAAAATAATTTTAAATCCGATGACGTTGTGGTAGTTTTGCTACACGATTCGGGGAGCCGTTATATTGGTAAAATGTATAACGACGAATGGATGCGAGAAAAAATGTTTATCGAATAAATTACATTCGATAAACTCGGTTAGATTTCAATAAATTTATTTACAATATTTATGAAAAATAATCGTTAATGACATGATACACTATATTTAATTTTGATTAAAAGTTTACTAGCATTTCGAAAGTACTTGGTTTTAGGCGTTTTGCTTTTGCTTTCTTTTAGCGATGCTTTTGCTCAAGTTGATTTAGAGCTTAACGCTCGATCATATATAACTAAACCAATTGATCCAGCACCGGGGCTGACAACTCAATATTGCATAACAGATGATTCTTCTGATGACTTGACTTTTCAAGTTAAAAATATAAGATCTACTGCGCTGTCACTAACAACATCATCATTGCTGGTTACTCTTACAGTTTCTGGAAACACCTTTTTTGGTGGCACCTCTACTGTGGTTACTCGAGTCTTTACAACAGGAACTGGTGGGGTCAATACCATATCTAGCCCTGTGGCTACAAGTTTTGATTGGGACGATGTGTTACGTTTTCAAAATAGTGGCCCAACTGTCGTTACTATTTCCGTAGCTGCATCCGCCACAACAGACGTAGATCTCACGAATCAAACGCAAACTATTTCACTAGATATTTTACCCAACCCAACTCGACCAGTTTTAAATACAAATAAAGGAACTACTCCGAGAATTTGCCAAGGTGAAGCACTTATTATCACAGCGGCAGGCCCTGTAGGTCCTAATATTACATATGAGTTTTATCGAACAAATGGCGGTAGTAGATCAATAATAAGATCTCGTCAAGCTTCGAATTTCATGACAACTACTGGATTGAATAATGGGGATGCAATTAATGTAACTGCTTATCTCACAAATGGGAATTGTACTTCTCAGGATACGGGACCAATTAATATTGTTGTTGACGTTAATCCAATTGGTAGTATATCTTCTGACAAAGGGAACGATGTTGCCTGTCCAGGAGACGTAGTTGTTTTAACAGCAGCGAACGCTAATTTTAGTGGTACCGCTATTTATGAGTTTTATTTAGGTGCTGTTACAAAAAAAGCAAGTACCACCGCTGGAGATACATATACCACCGATTCTATTACTCAGGACAATTTAGTATACACAGTTAGGACTTGGAATAGCGCAACTGCCACTCTGTGTTACGACGAGGAAAATATTACCATTCGGCTGAATTCATTATCAGGCGCCAATGTAATTAGTAATTCAGCTACTTCAGTTTGTGACGGAATTACTCCGCCTGTATTTTCAAGTGATTCTGTTTTTGCATCCGATCGATCTGGAGAAGGTGGAACTGTAGAACATCAGTGGCAGAGTAGCACAATAGGAGGTGCTTTTGGGAATGTTACGCCAGCATCGGCAGGCACAAGTGCTTCATATGCCCCAAGTGCACTCACAACTACAACCTTATTTAGACGGTTGACTTATGCGCGATTCCTTGGTGTAAAATGTATAAGTACGATTGCTTCAGCAACTTCAAACATTGTCACGCTCACATATCAACCAGCTGTGAATTCTGTTTTGTTATCCAATACAACCAATAGGACTTTGTGTGCCGATGATGACTTAGTTCTTGATGCTTCATCGTCAAGCAATGCATTGAGTTATGCGTTTTATAGAAATAGTATAATAATTGGTTCAGTATCAGCGGTAGATAGTAAAACAATAGATAAATCTTTACTGTCAGATACTGATACAATAACCTTGGTTGCCTATGCAGGAAGTTTAGGAAGTGGTTGTTCAGTAGAGAGCACTTTTGTTCTTCGAATAAATTCTTTTACTGGGGCAAATACTATTTCAAATTCAGTTAACGCATGTTTTGGAGAAGTTCCAACTCCTTTTACCAGTATATCAACACCTACTTTTACTGCAGGTGCAACGATAACGTATCAGTGGCAAAGTAGAATTGGTACAGATCCATTTGTGGATATCTTGGCACCACTAGGGACACAAGAAGTTCTTTCCCCTTCTGCAATTATTTCATCAACAACTGATTTTCAAAGGTTGATAACTTCAGAACTTAACGGTCTTTCCTGTACAGATATCAGTAACCTTGTTACAATTTCGGTGATTCCAGCTCCTACTGGAACTTTAGTCGCTAATGATACGGCCTGTTTGGGTGAAGATGTTATTTTCACAGCCTCTGGGGGGGATATGTACGAGTTTTTTGAGAATTCAATTAGTTTGGGAGCATCTAGTAATGTCAACACAAGATCCATATCGGGTTTAGCTAATTTAAATTCAATTAAAGTCGAAGTAACCGATACTTCATCTTGTACTGCTTTTTCGAATACCATTACAATGACTATCCTTGCTGTGCCCAATGCCTCGATTTCATCAGGAGTTGCTTTGGATATTGTCTGTTCTGGAGAATACCCAACCTTTACTGCAGGTCCAGTAGTAGCTGGATATACTTATCAATTTTTTGTAAATAATTCTCTTCAAACTACAGGAGTAACAGCTAATTCCTTTGACTCTAATGCAGTATCCAATACACTTGTCTTGGGGACAAGTAATGTCATATCAGTTAATGTTTCGAATGGAATTTGTACAGATACTGATTCTTTAACGCTTGTTGTAAATAGCTTAACAGGTGCAAACACCATTAGTGCTTCCCAAACCATATGTTCAGGTGGAACGCCAGCAACATTAAGTTCATTATCAATTCCTACTGCTGACTCTGCTGTTGCTACCATTGGTTACCAATGGCAAAATAGAGAAACTGGAACTACTTTTAGTAACATACCTGGAGCACTTTCAGTAAATTATTCTCCCTCTGCGATATCAACTACAACTTTTTATCGACGACTTGTATTCTCGCATTTGAATTCAATAATATGTCCAAGCTCTAATGATCTAGCAGCGTCTAATGTGGTTACTGTTACTGTGGATACAAATGCAGTTCCAGTAATAAGTTTTAATTCAGGTCTTCCTTCAAATGTTATGTGTGCTGGAGACTTCGTTACTTTTGATGCTTCGGGTACTACTGGTGCAGGAACCTATCAATATTTCATTAATGGTAGTCCAGTTCTTGGACCCACAACTGCGAATACTTTTACTCCTGACGCAGCTACACTGGGTACGATAAACGATTTTTCTGTTGTTACAGTGCGAGCGATTTCAACTATCAATAGTCTTTGCTTTGTCGAACAAAGTATTATCATCCGTTTGAACGAGCAAAGTGTAGCAAACACCATTCAGGCTTCTCAAACAATCTGTAATGGAACAACACCAGCCTTATTAACAGGTTCTTCGGTTACAGGAACACCAACAATTACATATCAATGGCAAGCGAAAAGTGGTACGAATACCTTCACCAATATTTCATTAGCCAATAATGTTACTTATCAACCAAGTGGACTAGCTACAACTACTGTATTTAGACGAAATGTAATTTCAACACTAAGTTCAGTTACTTGTATCGTAAGTAGTGATGCTGTAACAATAACTGTAATTGCTGGAACTAATCCAGTTGCTAGACTTACTTCCAATCGAACAGGTGCTCACGTGGCTTGTTCAGGCGAATCGTTTACTTTTGATGCAAGCACAAGTACTGGTGGACTAAGCTATCAATTTTTTGTTGATGGAGCATCGCAGGGAGTTGCTTCTGCTGCTGCTACAACAATTGTTACCTTGGCTAAGGTTACTTCTACGATACGTGTTGATGTTTTTCCATTGGTAAATGGTGGTGGTTGTCCATCTAGTGTATCGATAATTGCAACTGTAAATTCGATTGTAGGTACGAATAGAATTGGAGGAGTTGATACTGTTTGTTCAGGGGAAAATCCTAGTGTGCTAAGCTCCTTGGTTACTCCAACATCAGCAACAGGTACTATTACATACCAATGGCAATCGCGAACAGGAACCGCTTCTTTTACGAATATTAATCTTGAAACAGGCCTATCCTATGATCCTCCAATTCCAACAGCTACGACTGGTTATATCAGACTAGCTCAAAGTACAATCAATGGGGTTATCTGTTCTATACCCAGTAATGTTGTTACCATCACGTTGGATGCTAATCCAATCATAACTGGAACATTAACTTCAACTTTATCATCAAAATCAGATACTATTTGTTTTGGTTCACAGGATAATATAACCTTTGGTGTCGCTGTCGCTGGTACTCCGACTATTGCGTTTTATATCAATGATAGTGTAGTTCAAACAAGCACATCTAAAACATATACCGTTTCTCAAACCGTCTTCTCCAATAGAGATGTTGTGAAAACCAGAGTTATAAACGCTGGAGGATGTTTTACAGAAGAAACCTTAATTATCAGCGTAAATCAAACGACGGCTGGAAGTATTACAGGAGCTCAGGCAGTTTGTGCTGGTGCCACTCCTTTTGCCTTAACTTCCACCGTGTCTGGGACAATATCTGGAGTCACAATCGTTTCTCCTGGAACTGGAAACTATCAATGGGAGAATTCTGTGGATAATGTCAATTGGAATAAGATTCTTACGGCCACTTCTGACACTTATTCCCCACTTGCTAATCCTCCTGCTGCGCTATATTACAGAAGACTTACGGTAAACACACTCAACGGAGTTGAATGCACGCAGCCAACCAATAGCATATTGGTAAGTGTAGATGCTTTACCTATTCCGGGACTTCAAGCAAATGCTGGAGCAATTACTGCTCCTGCAACAATGACTTCATGTGTTTCATCAACAATTAATTTTACAGGTTCTGGGGGTATTGAGTACGAATTTTTTGTAAACGATATATCCATTCAAGCCAGAGGCGTTGCAACTACGTTTTCAACCAATTTACTTCGTGATAGTGAGGAAGTACATGTTCGTGTTTACAAGACAGCTGTAGCTAGTTCTTGTTTCGATGATTCTGGCGATATAGAAGTTACAATCGAGCCTTTACCAGCTGCTGCTATTTCAGCAACATCAATTACTAATAATACCTTTTGTACAGGAGATACTGTTATTTTTACAGCGGCGTCCGGTGGAGTATCTGCCACCTACGATTTTAAATTCAATACTACATCCTATCAAAATGGTAATTCGAATATTTTCGATACGTCGTCTTTCCCAGCGATCACAATTACAGATGGATCAGTATTTGAGGTTATCGTTACTACACCCTCTGGTTGTTCTAGTATTGCAAGTGTTACTTTGGTTGAAAATGCAATTACAGATCCTGGAACATTATCTTCAACTAAAGCTTCAATTTGTTTAAATGAGATTCCAGCCCCAATTGTTGGAACAGCTGCTTCTGGTACAGGAACAATTACTTATAGATGGCAAGTCGCATCAAATGGTGCATATTCTCCTATTGGTGGAGCGTTTTCATCTACTTATACACCTACAACCAGTTTAAGCTCAACTACATATTATCAACGAATAACACGTAGTGAATTTAACGGCATTACATGTGAAAGATTATCTACTCCTTTTGAGGTATCAGTTGAATTACTTCCCGCAAATAGTTTGACCGGAACATCTGCAGCTTCAGGTACAATAACAGCTTCAAGTGCATTAGCAATTTGCTCAGGAGAGGAAATTCGTTTTGTAGCAAGTGGAGGTACGAGATATGAATTTTTTGATGGGGCGGGTATATCAAGAAAAGCTTCTTCGACCAGCGATACTTTTACCAGCACAACGCTCATCAATAACGAAATAGTGTACGCACGTGTATACAATGTAGCAGGTTGTTTCAGTACTACAGGCTCAATAACGATTATTGAAAGACCACTTCCAAATGCAGGTTTAACTCGAGCGGTAGGGAATACCTTTTGTACGGGCGATAC
>PXYQ01000003.1 GCA_003023645.1 Candidatus Arcticimaribacter sp.
TGTCTGATATTTTAGGTGATGAAGATCACTTAGGAGATATGGACTTTAAAGTAACCGGTACTTCTGAAGGAATTACAGCTTGTCAAATGGATATTAAGATTAAAGGTTTGCCGTATGAAATCCTTGTAAATGCTTTGAAACAAGCACGTGCTGGACGTTTACACATCCTTGATAAAATCACCGAAACCATCGCAACACCAGCTGAAGATGTGAAACCACATTCTCCAAAAATGGTAACACGTGTAATTCCAAATGAATTCATTGGTGCGTTAATTGGCCCTGGTGGAAAAGTGATTCAAGAACTTCAAAAAACAACAGGAACAACCATTGTAATCAATGAAGATCCTGTAACAGAAGAAGGAATTGTTGAAATCCTTGGAACTGATCAAGTAGGTATTGATGCGGTTATTACTAAAATTGACTCTTTAATGTTCAAACCAACAGTAGGAGACAGCTACCAAGTAAAAGTGATTAAAATGCTTGACTTTGGTGCAGTTGTTGAATATTTAGATGCTCCTGGAAACGAAGTACTACTTCACGTTAGTGAACTGGCATGGGAACGTACAGAAAATGTATCTGACGTTGTGAATATGGGAGATGTCTTTGATGTAAAGTATTTCGGTCAAGACCCAAGAACACGTAAAGAAAAAGTATCGCGTAAAGCGTTATTGGAAAAGCCTGAAGGCTATGTAGCTCGCCCACCAAGAGATGATAGTCGTGGTCGTGACAATAAGCGTCGTGATGATAGAAAACCAAGAAGCAGAGATTAATTTCTGTTACGTTTTTAAATTTAAAAAACCTCTCAATTCAATTTGAGAGGTTTTTTTTGGTTTATGTGTAACTTTTTAACCTTTTGAACGTATAAGAAGTATACACAATATTTAATCATACATGAGACAACTTAAAATAACCAAGCAGGTAACGAATCGTGAAACCGCTTCTCTTGACAAATATCTTCAAGAAATTGGAAAAGTAGATTTAATTACCGCTGAGGAAGAAGTAGAATTAGCGCAAAGAATTAAAGCTGGAGATCAAGTTGCTCTCGAAAAACTAACCAAAGCAAACCTTAGATTTGTTGTATCTGTTGCAAAACAATACCAGAATCAAGGATTAACACTTCCTGATTTAATTAATGAAGGTAACTTAGGATTAATCAAAGCTGCTAAACGTTTTGATGAAACTCGTGGATTTAAATTCATTTCCTATGCAGTTTGGTGGATTCGTCAATCGATTCTTCAAGCCTTAGCAGAGCAATCAAGAATTGTTCGTTTGCCTTTGAATAAAATTGGTTCGATCAATAAAATCAATAAAACCTATGCTTTTCTAGAACAAGCTCATGAACGAGCGCCTTCTGCAGAAGAAATTGCTAAGGAATTGGATATGACTATCAATGACGTAAAAGAGTCTCTTAAAAACTCTGGAAGACACGTCTCAATGGATGCGCCACTAGTAGAAGGAGAAGACTCTAATCTATACGATGTATTGAATAGTGGAGAATCGCCTAATCCAGATAGAACACTACTTCATGAATCTTTAAAGACAGAAATTGAACGTGCTTTGGAAACACTTACTCCTCGTGAAGCAGACGTGGTTCGCTTATACTTCGGTTTAGGAGAACAACACGCAATGACTCTTGAAGAAATTGGTGAAACTTTTGATCTGACACGTGAACGTGTTCGTCAAATCAAAGAAAAAGCAATTCGACGCCTGAAGCATACATCTCGAAGTAAAATCTTGAAAACATATTTAGGGTAACCTAACAAGCAACCTTCGGGTTGCTTTTTTTATAACCGAAAACTATTTTACAATGCCAACACTTATAGCTCCCTCCGTTTTAGCGGCAGACTTTGCAAACCTTCAACGAGATTCAGAAATGCTCAACAAAAGTGAAGCGGACTGGTTTCATATCGATATCATGGATGGTGTGTTTGTTCCTAACATATCCTTTGGGATGCCTGTGCTCAAGGCTATCGCTAAACACGCGACTAAACCCCTCGACGTTCATTTAATGATTGTAAATCCAGATCAGTATATTGAAACCTTTGCTGAACTTGGTTCTGCAGTGCTTACAGTTCATTACGAAGCTTGTGATCACTTACACCGGACACTTCAAAAAATCAAATCTTGTGGAATGAAAGCAGGTGTAGCTTTAAATCCTCACACACCTATTACCGTCTTAGATTCTATTATTAAAGATGTGGATCTTGTTTGCCTTATGAGTGTTAATCCTGGTTTCGGTGGACAATCGTTCATTGAAGAAACATACACTAAGGTTAAGACGTTAAAGGCTCTTATTCAAGAAAAAGGGGCTACTACTTTAATTGAAATTGATGGAGGAGTAACAAATAAAAATGCAAAACAACTTATCGACGCTGGAGCCGACGTTCTTGTTGCTGGTAGTTATGTTTTCGGAGCAGAAGATCCAATTCAAACGATAGCTGGGTTAAAGGAAATCTAAGATATAAATTTGAATTTATAGAATAAAAAAAGGGTGAACATAAGTTCACCCTTTTTTGTTTTTGTATTACTGAGCTTAATTAATAATCATAGCTTTGAATTCAACTCTTCTGTTTTTTGCTCTAGCTTGAGGCGAATCATCTCCATCAATCGGCATAGACTCACCGAAAGATTTCACTTCAATTCTGCTAGAATCAGCACCTAATTCGATCAGTTTAGCCTGAACAGATTCAGCTCTTCTAAGAGATAGAGCATCATTATATTGTGCGCTTCCATCACTTGATGCATGCCCTTCTATTATGATTTTTGCATTTGGATTTTCATCTAACACACGCTTGATTTCACTTATTGCCGTAAGTACTTTTTTACCCATAAGCTTAGAGCTATCAGCAGCAAACATTATGTTAGAACCAATATCATTCATCTTATCTAAAAGATCTTTCGGTGTGTCTGGACAACCATTACCTTCAGCTGTACCAGCTTCTTCAGGGCAGGCATCATCTTTATCAGCTATTCCATCATTATCTGTATCTGGCCATGGGCAACCTTTATTTTCCAATTCACCTGCAGTTTCTGGACATTCATCTTCAGAATCCATAATCCCATCAGCATCAGTATCTGGACAACCATTTAATTCGACTAATCCAGCCACATCAACACATGAATCATCTTTATCTAAGACTCCATCTCCATCCGTATCTGGGCATCCGTTATTTTCTTCAGGTCCAGCCTCTTCAGGACAACCATCTAAATTATCTGGAATTCCATCTGCGTCTGTATCAGGGCATCCTTCAAACTCTTTAAGACCAGGAACATCTGGACATTTATCTTTCTTATCAGAAATACCATCTTTATCAGCATCTCCAGAACCAAGGCCAAAAGAAACACCAAAAGTATGCTGTAGGTAATTTACCTTTGGACGATCTTGAGTTGCACGATAACTGGTTTCTAAAAACAATCCCCATCTATCTCCTAGTTTTAAATTCAATCCTGCAGCTCCAAAGTAAGTAACGGTTAGTGATTTAGAAGCGTCGTATTCGGAATTAGATATTGCATCAAAAGAGCTAAATCCCCAGCCTGCTTTTAGATAAGGGCTAAGTTTTGAATCTCTAGCAAAACCATATTTCAAGGCAGCATCGATATTATAAAAATCTGCATTAGATCCGCCAGTTTCATTTTGAAGATTATTAGCTGAGAATTGTGCACCCAACGAAAGTCCACCATATATCGAGCGAAAAACGGATAAAGAAGGAACTCCAAGACTTAAGCTGTTGAAATCACTTTTTTCATATAGGACTCCATCACTAAGAGGATTACCAAAATCGTTTTGCAATCCAATGCCATTAATTCCAACCGAAATCAGCCAAGGGTTATCAGAAGTTTGAGCTTGAACTGCTCCAACAAAAAAGAGCAATAAAGCGATTAGTTTTAAATTTTTCATGTTTAATTTTTTTAAGTGCATAAGCTATTAATAACGTTTTTTTTAAAATTTTATTATTACATGACAGTAAAATAAAGGGTCTTTAAACGTCTAAAATACAACTTTTTATAATTAAAGTGAAAAATGTTTTAATATCTGACATTTATTTCAATAAAAATCAACAAAAAAACCATAACAGTATTACTAAACAAATTATCTTTAATGAGTATTTACTTCAAATAATAAAGTCATTTAATGGGTACAAAAGCAGATTTAGAAATCGCCACTACCACCTTAGCAGCTAGAGGATACTTAAAGCTTCCAGTTCCAACAAAAGATACTATTGTCTTTGAAATCAAGCGCTTAAAAAAGGAGAAAAATGCTGTGATACTAGCACATTATTATCAGAACAAGGATATTCAGGAATTAGCCGACTACTTAGGTGACAGCTTGTATTTAGCCAAAATTGCAGCAGAAGTTGAAGCCGATATTATAGTTTTCGCAGGAGTTCATTTTATGGCAGAAACTGCAAAAATAATTAATCCAACCAAAAAGGTTGTTCTTCCTGATTTAAAAGCAGGATGCTCTTTGGCCGATTCTTGTCCACCAGCTGATTTTAAAAAATTCAAAGAACAATATCCCGAGGCCTTGGTGGTAACCTATATCAATTGCTCTGCTGATATAAAAGCCTTAAGTGACATCGTTTGTACTTCAAGTAATGCTGTTCAAATAATTGAATCAATACCCAAAGACAAGCAAATTATCTTTGCTCCTGACAAGAACCTAGGTCGATACCTTATCAAAGAAACTGGCCGTGATATGATTCTATGGGAAGGATCCTGTATTGTACATGAAGCTTTTTCGTTTGAAAAAATAGTAACACTCTTTAAAGAACATCCACAAGCAAAATTCATAGCACATCCCGAAAGTGAAAGCCAAGTATTGGATGTTGCTCACTATGTCGGTAGCACTTCTGGTTTGCTCAAGTTTGTACAAGAAGACGATGCAACAGAATTTATTGTTGCAACTGAGGCTGGTATTTTACATGAAATGCAAAAAAGAGCTCCGCATAAAACATTCATCCCTGCTCCTGTCGAAGACGATACATGTGCCTGTAGTGAGTGTGCCTTTATGAAACTGAATACGCTTGAAAAATTATATCTTTGTTTAGAACACGAATTACCAGAAATCCTTCTAGAAGAAAACTTAATGAGTCAAGCGCGTCTCCCTATAGAACGAATGCTAGAAATCGGTTAAGATGAATACAGATGTACTTGTTATTGGAACCGGAATTTCTGGATTATCTTATGCTATCAAATTATCAAAACTATCTCCTACAACAAAAATCACTTTAATATGTAAAGAAGATTTAATGGAGGGTAATACGCGATATGCCCAAGGAGGAATAGCTGCGGTTTATAATTTCGAAAAAGACTCCTTTAAAAAACACATTGAAGACACCTATATCGCAGGCGATTCCGAAGGAGACCTTGATGTTATCGATTTTGTTGTTAAAGAAGGTACTGATCGGGTGAATGAATTGATGCAATGGGGAACGGCATTCGACACTAAAAAAACAAAAGAATTTGATTTAGTTCGCGAAGGTGGACATTCTGAAAATAGAATATTACATTACAAGGATCATTCAGGCTCAGAAATACAACGTGCGTTGATTAATAAAGTCAAGGCAATTGATACTATTGAGTATTTAGAAAACCACATTTTAGTCGATTTAATTACTGATCACCACACCAAAACAGAGCATAAGCGTTGTTATGGAGCCTATATAATCTCAACACTCGATCAAGAAATAATCACGATAGCCTCTAAACTCACAATAGTAACTACAGGTGGAGTTGGTCAACTATACGAATTCACAACCAATCCAAGAGTAGCTACAGGCGACGGGCTTGGAGCTGCATACCGAGCAAAAGTAAAAATCAAAAACTTACCCTATATCCAATTTCATCCCACAGCACTTCACCCAAAAATAAACGGAGATACCTTCCTAATTACTGAAGCTGTACGTGGGTCGGGTGGCGTACTCAAAAACTTAAGTGGTGAGCAATTCATGTCTAATTACGATGCTAGAAAAGAATTAGCTCCTCGTGATATCGTGTCTCGAGCTATTGCTGAAGAATTACTTTCACGAAAAGAGAATCATGTATTATTAGACGCTACTGGTATAGAAAAAGACGAGTTTTTGTCACACTTTCCGATGATACATGAAACCTGTATTTCAATTGGCATAGATCCAATGAAAGAAGGAATTCCAGTAGTTCCTGCTGCCCATTACAGTTGTGGTGGTATAGAAGTTGACTCCAATGGAGAATCGAGTTTAAAAGGCCTCTTTGCCATAGGAGAATGTAGTCATACTGGACTTCATGGAGCCAATCGACTGGCGTCGAATTCGTTATTAGAAGCTATTGTTTACGCCCATAGAGCTGCTGTATTCTCTGCAAATAGCTTGAACAAACCCATTTTAGACAATTCGTTTTACAACAACATACCAGATTGGGATGGTCAAGAATATTCTTCAGACTTAAAACTTGATAAAACTCAAAAACTTTTTAGTAATCTACAACAGATTATGAGTGAAAAAGCTGGTATTTTCAAAACAAACAAAGGATTGAAAGAAGCTTCTATAGAATTGAATCTTCTGTATACAGAGACACTTGACTTATATCAAAAAAACAAACTGACACCTCAGTTATGTGAATTAAGAAACATGGTAAGTGTAGCCTATTTATTAATCAATCAGGCATTAGAAATAAAAGAAAACAAAGGAGTGTTTTATAACAACGATTATGCATAAAAATCATTTTCTTAAAGATTACAAAAACGAAATTGACTTATTCATAGCTGCTGCTATTAGTGAAGATATTGGTAATGGCGATCATACCAGCCAGTCCTGTTTATCGAACAATAATATAAGTAAGGCAAACCTTTTGGTCAAAGAAGCTGGAGTAATTGCTGGAGTTGAACTTGCTGAACATATTTTCAAATCCAAAAACGAAACGTTTACTTTTGAAACAAAAATAAACGATGGCACCTGGGTAAATCCAGGCGATGTAGTTTTTACTATCGAAGGACCGCAGCTTGAATTATTGGCTACGGAACGCTTAGTTCTGAACTGCATGCAACGAATGAGTGGAATCGCTACGCTTACGCACCAAACAGCTGATCTTATAAAGCACACCTCTTGTAAACTATTAGACACGCGAAAAACGACTCCTAACTTTCGGTATCCTGAAAAATGGGCCGTACGTATTGGTGGAGGAGAGAATCATCGCATGGGCTTATTCGACATGATCATGATCAAAGACAATCATGTAGATTTTTGCGGCTCAACAGCAAAAGCATTAAGTAAAACGAAAAAATATTTAGAAGCGAATAACCTTAACATCCCAGTGATAATCGAAGTTCGAAATCAATCGGAAATTAGAGCTTGCTTAGATTTCCCATGGATTCATCGGATTTTACTGGATAATATGAATCCTGAAGTTTTAAAAGAAGGACTTAAAATTATTGATGGAAAAATAGCAACGGAGGCATCAGGGAATATTACTAAAGAAACGATTGTAGCAATCGCAGAAACTGGTGTGGATTATGTTTCTCTGGGAGCTTTAACACATTCTGCGCGAAATATTGACTTGAGTCTAAAAGCAATCTAAAAGCTTTTTTACAAATTCAATACTGGATTAAAACCCGAAAGATCAATAGCAAACCATTCGAAAGTTGTGTTTTTGTTTTGAATAGAAACAGGAATTCGAACTCGAATTTTCTTCATTTCTAATGCTAGAGTATTCAACACATCATCTTCCAATTGCATTTGAAAAACATTGCTTCTAGAATAAGTAGCTTTTGAAACGGTGATTTCTCCGTTAGCATTAACGATTTCAATGTTAACAGGACAAATACTCAAACAACGGGGAAATTTAAATTCGTTTTCATTCGTAGCAGTTGACTCAAAATAAACACCAACTATATTCCCTTTATCCGAACCTTTTTTACCAATCTTAAAGTTAGCTGTAACACCCATTTCAATAATTGAATCGTCTTGAACATTGGCTTTTATCGTATTTGTTGATAGTTTTCCTAAAACAAAATAAGGGACGATATCTTCCCCAGTAGGTAATTGCTTCATATCAAAAATCCACCCTGCTTGCTCATATACTCCTTGAGCAATTTCTTGAGCTTTACCACTAGATTTAGAGCCTGAACAAGAGGATACTAAAACCAAGATAAGCACTAAAGGCATTATTGCATTTTTCATGTAAAAAAATTTTACTCTAAAAATACAAAGTTTATTGATCAATAAAAAGTTTGTATTACATTTACTATATATCATGTATTAGATTTAAATTCAATTGGAATAAATGCCTATGATTTTCTCAGAACAATCAAATTTAGAATCGATTTTAAATGGGTTATTTCGAACTTATTTTGAACGCGTTCCCGATGTTAAAAAGATAACAAATGCAATGATTAAAAAAGGATGGGTTTCCTCACAAGAAGACATCATCAACGATCATGTAGCCTTTAGAACATTAGGTGTAGATAATCTTGGAATAGCATCTTTTGAAAAGATCTTTCTTCAGCATGGTTACGTAAAGAAAGAGTTCTATTCGTTTAAAGCAAAAAAACTGGACGCCTATTGGTACGCTCCTCCAACTGATAATTTACCTCGGATTTTTATAAGCGAATTGCGTGTGAATGACCTTAGCGACAAGGCACAACAAATCATCCGTAAATATACCGACTCAATAAAAAGTGATCCAGTCGATTCCTTAGACATGAATAAGCCTTCAGAGGTTATTGAGTTTTTCGAAAAGCCTTTATGGAAACTACCTACACTCGAAGACTACAACGACCTTTTAAACGAAAGCGAGTACGCAGCATGGGTGATTTATAATCGGTACTATTTAAATCACTATACTATTAGTGTGCACGAATTGCCACATGGCTATGACCGCCTCGAGAAATTCAATGCGTTTTTATCTGAACTAGACATTAAACTTAACGATGCTGGCGGAGTGATCAAAACCAGTAAGGACGGATTGTTACTTCAAAGCAGTTCGGTTGCAGAAATGATTACTGCAGTATTTGCTGGAAACAAAACACAAAAAATAGCAGGAAGCTATGTTGAATTTGCAGAACGTAAAGTTCTAGCAGAATTTCAAGACCTTGAGCCAGGTATGATTACCGCCAAACACAGAAGGGATGGTTTTGAAACAGCCAATGCTGATAAAATTTTTGAAAGCACATTTATAAAGCAAACTAAGAAAAACTAATTATGGAAAGAGGGTTTTTTATAATGATTTCTGTTTTTTTGTTAATAGCTGTAATCCACATAATTTCCCTAAAGTTAATTCGGACTTCAGAAAAGAAGAAGAAATATTTGAGAACGATTTTCTTCTATATTTACGGTGCAGCTTATGTAATTATAGGAGTAATGCAATTAGAACTTAATGACACTGGAAATATTTTCCCGATTTTACAAATTGCAGGTGGGATAATATTTATAGTCCTTAATTACCTTGGAAAGCTGAATCCTACAAAATGATTATGCTTGAATTTTAATCCCAAACGAATCCAACAATCCAGGGGTTTCTGAAAGAGAAAAAGAGGCGCCTCTGAGGTTATTATTCTCAAGGTCTATCTTAATATTAAATGACGTTAGGAAATTTACTTTCTTAAGAATTGTATTCTCAAAAACTGTTTG
Organism: Candidatus Arcticimaribacter sp.; assembly: GCA_003023645.1. Lineage (GTDB taxonomy): Bacteria > Bacteroidota > Bacteroidia > Flavobacteriales > Flavobacteriaceae > Arcticimaribacter. The sequence goes on from PXYQ01000003.1 coordinate 9,603, forward strand.
TTTAAGGTCGCAAGAATCGAAAACAGAATCGGTTAAATTTGCTTCCGTAAAATCAGTTTCCATAAAAGTGCTCTTTTTGAACAATGTTTTCCTCAAATCAAGCTGATAGAAAGAAGAAAAATCTAAAGTAGAATTTACGAATTCGAAGGATAAACCAATCGAATTTACTTGATCAAAGCGCACGCCTAATATTTTACAATCGACAAATTGTACTTCTTGAAAAGTCGCTTTAGAAACCTGTACGTTGCTAAAATTACATCCTATAAACTCACAGGATTCAAAAATAGCTTCGGAAAAATTAGTTTTTGAAAAGTCGCAGTTTCTGAATACACAATATTCGTAGCTGAACCCCGATTGATTTTGTTCTGAGAAATTAGCTTCAAAAGTTTCTTCTAAAAATGTATTCTTCAAAACTAAGAGGTTAAAAAAGTGACCCAGAAGGGATTCGAACCCCTAACCGTCAGAGCCGAAATCTGATATTCTATCCAGTTGAACTACTGGGCCATTTTAAATAATAAAACAAATTTAGGGCTATAAATGATGTAAACAAAAAAGATTTGCGGGATTTAACACCCAGAATCATTTAAATAAATTTGGATAAAACTATGCAGAAAGCAATTGCTTCACTAGAGTCGAAATAGTTTTTCCGTCTGCCTTACCAGCCAATTGTTTACTCGCCATTCCCATAACCTTTCCCATATCCTTCATGCTACTAGCGCCCGTCTGAGCAATAATACTTTCGATAACCTTCCCTACTTCTTCTTCAGAAAGTTGTTCGGGTAAAAAACGCGCAATGATTTCAGCTTGAGCCTCTTCAGGTTCTGCTAGATCTACACGATTTTGCTCTCTAAAGATTGCTGCGCTATCGCGGCGTTGTTTCACTAATTTTTGAAGTAATTTTATCTCCTCATCTTCTGACATTTCATCCGATGCGCCAGCTTCGCTTTTCTGAAGTAATACCGCAGATTTAATTGCACGTAAAGACTCCAATGCAAGTGCATTCTTAGCCTTCATTGCTTCTTTAATTTCAGTAGTCAAGTTATCTAATGCTGCCATATCTGTTTTTTATTTAATCTACGTTATCGTGTAAAAAAGAATTGTTTGAACGGAATTGAATATCTTCATTGCTATCCGTGTCTAAAGTCATTTGCGAATTTCCACTTGCTTCAGGAGCAGCATCAATATCAAAGCCCATTCGTTTATAAGCAGGTTGCTTTTCCATCTCTTCAATTCTGTTGATGTTATTCTTAAAGGTGTAATTGAACTTTTTTAGTTGTTCTTTCCTCTTTTCGTTTTCTGAGTTCACGCTCTCATCAATTGAACGATCAAAAGGATTGGAATCACGAACCTTTGTAGTTTCTTCTGGAGTACTTTCTTTAGTCACTACCTTATACTCTACATCTATATCGTTGAGCTTGCCTTCACTTACAGGTGATACTAATTCTTCTAAAGGTACTGTTTCTTCTAATTGAAATACGGTAGGCACTTCTTCTACAACTGTTTCTTTAACTGGAACTTGTATTTCAGAAATAACGACTGGTTCTTCAAAGTGAATCGGTTGTACTGCTGAAACTTCTGCTTTTGCAAGTGGTAAGTCGAATTCAAAACTGATTTGATTTTCTTCCTCCAACTCTGGCGTAAGATGTTCCGCATCAATAACCTCAATATCTCGGACGTTTACTACTTCATTAATAACAAATTCTTCTTCTATTTCAGATTTTTCTTCCAGTACAAACGAAGGCGAAATGAATTCAGGTTCAACTTCGATTTCAGCTACAGGTTCCTCAACACCCACTTGTTCAAATACAACATCGAGATCCAAAAGATCTTCGGTCAATAATATCTGAGCATCGTCTGGTATGTTTTTCTGAACAAGGGCTTGTTCCATTGAAGTTTCAGCAACTTCTTCTACAAGATCATCTTCTAATGTAAACTTCACAACTGGCTCTTTAACTTCCGAAGTAATAATTGGTGCCGAAAAAGCTGATGTTGCTTCTTTCTTCTCCGTTAAATCATGAACAAAAGGCTGATCTTCTTCAAGGGTATGAATTACTTTTTTAGCTTCGGTATTTACAATCTCATGTTGCTGATCGGAATTGAATCCTGTAGCGATTATGGTTACTGAGATACTATCCCCTAATTCCGGGTCATCACCAACTCCCATGATGATGTTGGTATTGTTGCCTGCTTCAGACTGGATAAAATCATTAATTTCTCCTATTTCATCAATTGTAATTTCTTCTTCACCTGATACAATTAGTAACAGCACATTTTTACAACCTGTTATTTTATTGTCGTTCAACAAAGGAGAATCCAATGCCTTTACAATAGATTCTTGAGCTCGGTTAGCTCCAGATGCACTTGCTGACCCCATAATAGCGGAACCACTGTTTGTTAAAACAGTTTTGGCATCTTTCAGGTCAATATTCTGTGTGTAATGATGTGTAATTACTTCTGCAATCCCTCGTGCAGCAGTTGCTAATACTTCATCAGCTTTTGAAAAACCAGCTTTAAAACCGAGGTTTCCATATACTTCTCGAAGCTTATTATTATTGATAACAATTAAAGAATCTACATTATTCTTTAACTCTTCCATTCCTTTTTGAGCCTGCTCCAGTCTTATTTTACCTTCGAATTGAAAAGGCATGGTGACAATTCCTACAGTCAATACGTCTAAATCTTTTGCCATACGAGCGATTATCGGCGCTGCACCAGTACCCGTACCCCCACCCATTCCGGCAGTGATAAAAACCATTTTGGTTTGCGTAGATAAAAGGGTATGCAAATCATCATAACTTTCTTGAGCAGACTGTCTTCCCACATCTGGGTTTGCACCTGCACCAAGGCCTTCTGTAAGAGAAGCTCCTAATTGAATTTTGATTGGAACTGCACTTTTTTCTAGCGCCTGAGCATCTGTATTACAAACTACAAAATCAACACCCATAATCCCTTGCTGGAACATATAATTGATTGCGTTGCTTCCACCCCCTCCAACACCAATGACCTTAATGACATTGCTTTTGTTTTTGGGGAGATCAAAATTTATACCTGTTGTAAATGTGTCCATGTACTTTAAATTTTAATTATGCTTTATCCAAAAATTCTTTAAACTTATCCGTCCATTTTTCGAAAATGGATTTCCTTCCCAAAGGAAGTTGTGTGTCTATTTCATTACTCGCCACCTCTTCTTCTGAATTTGTTTCTTCTGCACGATCAGCTTCTTCATGAGTTGGTGCGTTCTCAAGTGCATTCATAAGCAATCCTACTGCGGTTGAAAATGTAGGGCTGGTTGTTTGTGGGTCAGAATCTCCCGCCAAATGCTCGTTTGGATATCCAACACGCGTATCCATCCCGGTGATATATTCCACCAACTGCTTGAGATGCTTGAGTTGACTCCCACCACCTGTAAGTACAATACCTGCAATGAGTTTTTTCTTCGGGTCTTCGTGACCGTAATTTTTAATCTCTAAAAAAGCTTGTTCAATAATTTCAATGACACGAGCATTGATGATTTTTGAAAGTGTTTTTAAAGAAATTTCTTTAGGGTCTCTTCCTCTTAGTCCAGGTATAGAAACAATTTCGGTTTCTTTATTTTCCCCAGGCCAAGCTGAACCAAATTTTACTTTTAAAAGTTCTGCTTGCTTGTTAATAATAGAACAGCCTTCTTTAACATCTTCGGTAATGACGTTTCCTCCAAAAGGAATTACGGCTGTATGACGGATTATACCATCTTTAAAAACAGCTAAGTCAGTAGTTCCTCCTCCTATATCGATCAAGGCAACTCCAGCTTCTTTTTCTTCTTGACTCAGAACCGCATCAGAAGATGCAATGGGCTCTAAGGTAACTTTACCCATGGTTAATCCGGCACTTTTAATACATCGCCCAATGTTTCTGATCGAAGAAACTTGACCTACTACCACATGGAAGTTCGCTTCTAAGCGTCCACCATACATTCCAATAGGTTCTTTTATTTCCGCCTGCCCGTCGACCTTAAATTCTTGAGGAAGCACATGGATAATTTCTTCTCCGGGGAGCATAACTAGTTTATGAACCTGATTGATTAAGCGATCAATATCGTCTTCATCAATTACCTCATCGGCATTTTCACGCGTGATATAATCACTGTGTTGAAGGCTTCGAATGTGCTGCCCAGCGATGCCAACAATTACTTCATCGATAGAAACATCTGCTTTCGCTTCTGCTTCTGCAACAGCCGTCTGAATGGACTGAATGGTTTGGGTTATGTTGTTCACAACACCACGATGTACACCTAAACTTTTAGATTTACCAACGCCAAGAACTTCTACTTTACCGTATTCATTCTTTTGCCCAACCATGGCCACGATCTTTGTAGTTCCAATATCTAACCCTACGGATATGTTTTTACTCTTCATAACGGATCAACTTGATGCAATTACTTGCTGATTGTATTTTAAATTTATTCTCGTAAAATCTGGCTTCTCTTCGACAGCATCCAAATACTTACATAATGTTTTTAGTTTAACTGCCTTTTGCTCAAAAGAGGTAAACTCACCCCACTCTATAATAAAATCATAGGAACGTATTTTTAACAAATAATCTCCATCTTGATCTTCAATTTGAACGATTTCTTTCTTTAAAAAATCATCCGTATTTATTTTTTGCATGAAACCGACCAATGCTTCTGTTTGTTTCTCACTTGGAGTCCCAAAAAAAAGTGGAACATGTGCAGTGAAATGTTCCGAAAGCGGAACTTTCACAGCCTCAATATCCACATAATAGGTTTCGTTACCAATAATCCTTAGCAAAGGAATTCGCTCTTCAACACTGACTGTCAATACCCTCGAAGGAGAGGTGAATACCTCTGCATTCCATACAACAGCATAAGCTTCCAAGCCTGCTTCAATACTACTCAAAGCTAGGGTATCTTTTACACCAATAGTGGACAATTCTTGGTTTAGTATTAACAATTTATTAACCGTTTCTACATCTAAAAAATCATGTCGGTTTTCAGCAAAAGAAACTTCTACGCGCGTTATTTTTCGTTGACCATTTCTCCATTGCGCAAAAACGACTGCAACAACAATCAAGGTCAGTACCGAAAATAAACCACCGTACTTATAGAGCTTCATCATATAATAATTTATGTTTAATTCCTTCAACTTCTTCACCGATATCACCGGCTCCTAATAGCACAATAATGCGTTCATCAACCAAACTCAACCTGTTCGCCAATTCTTTTTTCGTTATTAATTCTACCGAAGGCCCAGAAATCATTTCTCTAAGAACAGCAGAAGAAACTCCTTCAATGGGCAACTCACGCGCCGGATATATATCCAAAAGCAATACCCGATCGAAAAGCGAAAGGACCGTTGCAAAGTCAGTCATAAAATCTTGCGTACGTGAAAATAAATGCGGCTGAAAAACAACACATTTGTCATCAGCAGGAAAGCTTAATTTTAAAGTTTCATACACAGCCTTTATCTCTGTAGGATGATGAGCATAATCGTCGATCAAAACCCGATCTTCCTCATTAATTAAAATTTGAAGACGCCTTTGAACCCCCGGGAAAGAAGCTAAACTTTTAGCTAAATCTTCAACCGGAAGACCAGCCTTCGAAGCCATCGCCAAAGCCACAAGTGCATTCGACAAATTGTGCATCCCCAATTGATTGAAGAATTGATTTCTATAAACTCCATCAGGCGTATGCAAATCAAAATAAGACCCAGAAGCATCCGACCTAATTCCATCAATATAAAAATCTGCTGCCTCCGTAACACTGTATGTAATTCCTTTCAACGGGATATTCTTTTCAACAAACAAAGAGCCTTTCACTTGGCTTGCGAATTCTCCGTAAGCATCTTGTAAATTTGCAGCGTCGCTATACACATCCAAGTGATCTACATCCATAGAGGTGATACAAGCTATCGTTGGACTGAGGTGCAAAAAAGAACGATCAAATTCATCTGCCTCAACCAAGGTATAGGTATTCCCTCGTGAAATCATATTGGTTTTGGAATTTTGAAAAATTCCTCCAACAAAAGCAGTATACGATGCATTTGATTGCTCAAACAAATGTGTTAAAATTGCTGTTGTCGTAGTCTTACCATGAGTTCCAGCAACCGCCAAACAGATGGTATCTCGTGTTAAATCACCTAGTATTTTTGCGCGCTTGACCACTTTGTTTCCTTGATTCACAAAAAAGTTAAGCTGTGGGTGCTCCTCCGACACAGCTGGAGTATACACTACAAGCGACTCTTTCGAAGAAACAGTAGCAGGCAATGCAGCTACCGCTGCATCATAAACAATAGTTACACCCAATTCCTCTAAAGAACTTGTAACTGTTGATCTTGTTTTATCATACCCGAAAACCGACGCTCCTTGCAAAAACAAGTAGCGAGCAATCGAGGACATTCCAATGCCCCCAATACCAATAAAATAATATGTTTGCTCTTTAAAGTTCACTAGGGTTTTAATTCGTTTTTAATTTTTAGTACAATATTTTGGGTTGCGTTTGGCCGTGCAAATTTCTTGAAACTCTCCTTAGCATCATCTTTATTAATCGCGAGGAGTTGATATATTACTTCTTGAAATTGGCTATCTATTTCTTTCTCCAAAAGCACCAAGGCGCCGCCCGTCTTCGATAACGCCAAAGCATTGTGATACTGATGATTATCCGCAACATTCGGGGAAGGAATCAACAGTACAGGTTTTCCGACCAAGGCCAGCTCCGAAATAGAACTCGCACCTGCACGAGAAATAAGAACATCAGCTGCGGCATAGATCAAATCCATTTCTTGAATGAATTCATAAACTTGAACATTTTCTTTTTCGTTGTATTCTTTAAACTGATCGAAATACAATTTTCCGCATTGCCAAATCAACTGAACTCCTAACTCAGAAAACAAAGGCAGATGTGCCGCTATAGTTTCATTTATTTTTTGTGCACCCAGGCTACCCCCTAAAATGAGGATAGTCTTTTTTGATGACTTTAACTTAAAGTGAGTAAGACCCTCTGATCTTTTGGAATCCACTTCAAGCAGAGCCTCTCGAACAGGATTCCCTGCTAATATGATTTTATTTTTCGGAAAAAAACGATCCATATCATCAAAGGCTACTGCCACAATATTTACAATCTTTGAAAGGGCTCTATTTGTTATTCCTGCAAAAGAATTTTGCTCCTGGATAAGTGTTTTAATTTTTAGATAGTGAGCGATAAAAAGAATTGGTCCACTCGCAAAACCACCAGTTCCAATTGCAAAATTGGGTCGAAACCACAAAAGAATAAATACGGATTGAAAAAAGCTAACAACCAATTTCAATGGAAATAAAATATTTTTTAAAAATGATCCACGTTGTAATCCAGCAATCCAAATCCCTTTAATCGGATAACCTGCTTTAGGGACTTTTTCCATTTCCATTTTTCCATATGCACCTACAAATAAAAATTCCGCATCAGGGTACGTTAACTTCAAAGCATCTGCAATAGCAATTGCTGGGTAGATATGTCCACCGGTTCCTCCTCCTGATATGATGAATTTATAAGGCTTCACTTAAAATAGCTAAAGGGTTATCTTCCTGAGTAGGTTCTGTTTTTTGCTCTTCATCTTCTTTTTTATAATGAGCAGCACTCACGCTCAAGATCACACCAAAGGCAATACAAGTCATCCAAGCTGCAGTACCCCCACTACTCACCATAGGCAATGTCTGCCCAGTTACGGGTAAAATTTGAACGGCAACACCCATATTAATCAGTGCCTGAAAAATAATAGGTACTCCAACACCAATAACCACCAATTTTCCGAAAACGGTTGGCGTTCGATGCGCTATAACCATGATCCTAAAAAGGATCAGGAGGTAAGAAAATATCAAAGCAATTCCGCCAACAAGACCAAACTCTTCTACAATGATGGCATAGATAAAATCTGAACTACTTTGCGGTAAGAAGTTTTTCATTACACTTTTACCAACACCTAAGCCAGTAACTCCACCAGTAGCAATTGCAATCTTCGCTCGCTCTACCTGATAGTTATCTACACCTGCATTAGCAGGTTGGCTAAAACTTTCAATTCGGCTAATCCATGTGTCTACTCGATTCGGAATAAAATCAGGAAATGCCTTTGCCGATAAAACAAACAACGCAAGAATCAGAAGTCCACTTCCAACAATCAGCGCTAGATACTTTAGGGGATAACCGCCTAAAAATGCCAGCATAAAAACCATTACCGAAATCAGTAAAGCTGTTGATAAATTGGATGGCAGAATAAGCATCACTACAACAAAAACCGGAAGCCACAGAGGTAAGATAGAAGCCTTGAATGTTTGCGGAACCTCAAAGTTTTTTGATAAATAATGTGCAACATACACCATAAGCACTACAGCTGCCAATGTGGATGTCTGAAAACTCAAGCCAACGAAAGGAATGCGGATCCATCGACTTGCATTAGCTCCATCGATGACGGTTCCTTGAGTAGCTGTATAAAGCAATAGAAGAATTACGACAGGTAATAGTAAAACGGAAATGCCTTTAAAATATTGATATGGAATTTTGTGCACTCCAATCATAAAACCAAAACCAAAAATCAAAATAACCATATGCTTAAACAAGTACTCCCAAGGTGTGCCTTTTCCTACGACATAGGCAAGGTTTGAACTTGCACTAAATACAGGGAAAAATGAGAATAATGCCAAGAGAGCAAGAATACCCCACAACACTAAATCTCCACTAAGCAGGTTATATTTTTTATTCATTACAATTTCTGAACAGCTTGTTTAAATTGATTTCCACGATCTTCATAATTCTCAAATAAATCAAAACTTGCGCAAGCAGGTGATAGTAAGACAGTCTCTTTCTTACCTGCAATTTTGTGTGCAATTTTCACAGCTTCATCTATCGATCTCGTCTCAACTATAATGTCGACAACGGGACCGAATACTGCTAAAAGTTTTTTATTATCAACGCCCAAACATATAATTGCCTTCACTTTCTCACGAACCATTGGCAACAATGCACTATAGTCGTTACCCTTATCTATTCCACCAGCAATCCAGACCGTTTGCGACTTTACACTATCCAGCGCATAGAAGGTTGCATTGACATTAGTCGCTTTAGAATCATTAATATAATTCACGCTTTGAATTCGCAAGAACTGCTCCAATCGATGGGGCGCTCCTTTAAAATTCATTAAACTTTCACGAATAGAATCTTTACTTACTTTCAGAAGTCGAGCAACAGAAACCGCAGCCATAGCATTAAGTAAATTGTGCCTTCCTTGAAGTTGGAAATGTGTTGTTTGTATCATCATGTTTGAATTATCTTGTTGTACTATTATTTGATCATTTGTAGCATAAACTCCGTCATGATCTGGTTTTACAAATCCAAAAGGAATTATTTGTACTTTTGAAGAATATCCATTCAATGCTTCTACCAATACTGGATCTTCGGCATTGAAAACTAAAAATTGATTGGATGTTTGATTTTCAATGATGCGCATTTTAGATGCTACATATTTTGAAAAATTATTTTCATATCGATCTAAATGATCGGGGGTAATGTTCGTGATAACCGCAACTTCAGGCTGAAACTTATGAATATCGTCTAACTGAAAGCTACTGATCTCCAAAACATATACTTCTCGATCAGACTCTGCCACCTGACGCGCAAAACTATAACCGATGTTACCCGCAACACCTACGTTTATTCCTGACTCTTTCAAAAGGTGATGCGTCAAAAGAGTAGTAGTTGTTTTTCCATTACTACCCGTTATACCAATTAATGTAGCGTCGGTATACTGACTAGCAAATTCGATTTCGGAAACAATTTTAATATCCGAAGAGCGAATCTGTTGAATCAAATCAATATGATCTGGAATTCCAGGGCTTTTCATCACTAAAGAAGCTTTTAGGATGACGTCCAAATCATGTCCTCCTTCTTCAAAAGAAACACCAAGTTGATTTAATTCCTTCTGTACTTCTTCTGCGATAGTTCCTGCATCAGAAACAAAAACATCGAAGCCTTGTTTCACACCGAGCACCGCAGAGCCAATCCCGCTTTCTCCTCCTCCTAATATGACTAGTTTTTCAGACATTATCGGATTTTAAGGGTTACTATGGTTAAGACACTCAAAAGGATACCTATAATCCAAAAACGAGAAACAATTTTACTTTCATGATAACCCAGCTTTTGGTAATGATGATGTAAAGGTGCCATCAGAAAAATACGTTTCCCAACACCGGTTCGCTTTCTTGTATATTTAAAATATCCTACCTGAAGAACAACAGATAAATTCTCTATCACAAAAATTCCACACAAGAGAGGAAGTAATAATTCTTTTCTAATCATCAGAGCAATTACGGCAATGATGGCTCCTATCGTAAGACTTCCAGTATCGCCCATAAAAACCTGAGCCGGAAAAGTATTGTACCACAGAAATCCAATTAATGCACCCAAGAAAGCGGCAACAAAAATGGTAATCTCACCCGCATTAGGTATGTACATTATATTGAGGTAGTCCGAAAAAATAACATTCCCAGACACCCAAGCAAAAATACCCAAGGTAAAAACCATTATGGCGGAACTACCAGCAGCCAAGCCATCAATTCCATCGGTCAGGTTGGCTCCGTTTGAAAAAGCAGTAACAATAAAAACAACAAAAGGGATGAATACCAACCATGAATATGGCGCAGAATCAGGAATCCAATCGATCAAATCAGCATAGTCAAACTCATTGTTTTTTAAAAATGGAATTGTAGTTAAGGTAGACTTATCGTCTTTTGACGAACGTTCTATCCCTTGCTCTACAAGAACACTGGTCTGTTCTAAACGCACTGTAACTTCTGAATGGAAATATAAGGTAGAACCAACAACGATCCCCAAAATAACCTGACCAATAACCTTAAAAACTCCCTTTAATCCTTCTTTATCTTTTCTAAAAATTTTAATATAATCATCTAAAAAACCAATTGCTCCCATCCATAGGGTTGTAAAGATGAGTAGGAGTATATAAATGTTTTGTAGTTGCGCAATCAAAAGAACAGGAATCAAAGTGCTGATTATGATGATGATTCCTCCCATGGTCGGTGTACCTGATTTTTGAGCTTGCCCGTCAAGTCCCAACTCACGAACAGTTTCTCCAATTTGCTTTCGTTTTAGAAATTCTATTATTTTTTTACCAAAAAGAGTAGAAAACATCAAAGACATAAGTACCGCAAGTGCCGCCCGAAAAGACAAAAACTGAAAAAGGCTTGCCCCAGGGAGTTGATACTGATTCTCTAAATACTCAAACAAATAATATAACATATTAGAATAATTTCAATAATATTTCTTGTACAATCTGACGGTCGTCAAACTGCGTTCTTACCCCTTTTATTTCTTGATACGCTTCGTGCCCTTTACCAGCTACTAGTAAAATATCCTTATCGGATAAAAGCATACAAGCTGCCTTAATCGCTTCTTTGCGATCGCTAATTCGCAATGTTTTTTTGTAATCTTCTGGAGCAACTCCAGCCTCCATATCGGAGATTATTTGCTCCGGACTTTCTGATCGCGGGTTATCTGATGTAAAAACAACACGATCGCTCATCTTAGCGGCAATAGCTGCCATTTTTGGCCTTTTACCTTGATCACGATCTCCACCACAGCCGACAACTGTTATTACTTTTTCGTTTTTTGTGCGAACTGAATTAATGGTCTTCAATACATTTTTGAGCGCATCGGGCGTGTGCGCATAGTCCACAATAATCAATGACCCTTTTGGGCCTTGTATGGTTTCGAAACGCCCACTAACATTTTTAAGCTTACTTATTCCGGCTAAAATCTCAAGCGAATCTTGTTCCATCAAAACTGCAACAGCATAAACGGCTAGAAGATTGGATGCATTAAAAGCGCCAATTAATTGGGTCCACAACTCTTGAGAATCAATCTTCAAAAGCATGCCTGTAAATTGATGTTCCAATATTTGAGCACGGAAATCAGCATAGTTTTCTAGGGCGTATGATTTTTTATGAGCCTTGGTGTTTTGAACCATAAAAGCACCGTTCTTATCATCCATATTCACCAATGCAAATGCTGATTTGGGAAGGAAATCAAAAAATTGTTTTTTAGTATCTCTGTAGGCGGAAAAAGTTTCGTGATAGTCTAAATGATCTTGTGTGAGGTTTGTAAAAACACCTCCTTTAAAATGCAACCCGTGAATCCGTCCTTGGTGAATTCCATGAGAAGAAACTTCCATAAAACAAGAACTTATTCCAAGAGCAACCATTGCGCTCAAATGTTTATTAATTGCAAGAGGATCTGGGGTTGTATGTGAAGCTGGTAGCACTTGTATCCCATATTTGACTGCAACCGTAGAAAGCAATCCAACTGCATATCCCATAACGGTAAATAACTCGAAACATAAACTAGCAATAGTTGTTTTACCATTGGTTCCTGTAATCCCAATTAAGTCGAGTTTACGAGAGGGATGATCATAATAATTAGCCGCCATAACTGCCAAAGCAATCCGGGTGTCATTTACTCGAATGTAGGTTATTTCTGACGTGTCATATACACCTTCATCTTCTACCAAAACTACAGTAGCACCCTGTTTAATTGCTGCTTCTATATATTCGTGGCCGTCAACTGCATCTCCTTTTATTGCTACAAAAAGAGTATCTGAAACTACTTCGCGCGAATCATACACCAAGGCACTAATTTGTTTGTCAATTGAACCGTAAGTCTGTTCGATCGATACCCCAAATAAAATGTCTTTTAACTGTTTCATGAAAGCTCTAATAAAATTTGCTGTTTGCTTTTTACTTTCGACCCCTGCTTTATTGACTGGCGTATAACTTTGCCTTTACCTTTTAATTGTACTTTCAATCCCAATCGCTCCAATAACATCAATGCATCCATTGCCTGCATACCCTTTACATTTGGAATTATTTGATTGACCAAGGTTTGTTCGAGCTTATCAAAAGCAAATTCATCAGTAGCAAGGTTTTGATTCGGAACAACTACTCTTTGAGCGGTTGTATTAAAAATATTAAGTGCAATCTCTTTGAAAACTGGAGCAGCAACTGTAGCCCCATAATAACCGATACGTTTATTTGGACGATGAATAACTACAATACAAGAATACTGCGGGGCTTCAGCAGGAAAATATCCCACAAAACTCGATACATACTGCATTTCTTCTTTTGTATAATCAACTTGGCAGGTACCGGTTTTTCCAGCAATAGAAAAATTATCATCCTTGATCTTATGTGCTGTACCCCATTTTTTATCAACTACATTGAACATCATTTTCTGAACTTGCTTCAATGTCTCTTGTGAACAAATAGAAGGATTGATTACTTCTTTCTTAAAATGTTTTACAGGCTCTTCTCCGAAACTGCTGATGCGATCAATGAACTTGGGTTTTACCATTTCACCACCATTGGCAACAGCATTATAAAAGGTTAGGGTTTGCAATGGAGTCATCAAAACACCATAACCAAATGCCATCCAAGGCAGGTCCAAACCATCCCAATCTGCATCTGTCGGATAGGGGATTTTCGGCAGTGCCTCGCCTTTAAAAGGAAGTCCAAGTGGCTTATGTAAACCCATATTATAGAGTCGATCTACAAATTTGGAAGGCTTGTTTTTATAATTATCATAAATCATTTTAACGATTCCCGTATTCGAGGAAAGTTCAAAAGCTTTAGATGCCGTTAACAAACCATAGCCACCTTTTTTAGAGTCTCGGACTTTATATTTCTTGAAGAAAGTAAGCTCGCCGCCAGTTGTATCAACTAAGTCGTCTGCGCTTATCACTTTATCTTCAAGAGCAGCGATCATCGCCATGAGTTTAAATGTAGAACCCGGTTCATGGGCTTCTCCAATTGCATAATTAAGTTTTTCGTAATACTTCCCTTTCGACGTTCTACCCAGATTAGAAATTGCCTTAATGTTCCCTGTTTTGGTTTCCATCACAACGACACTTCCATGATCTGCCTCAAATTTTTCTAATTGAGCCAACAAAGCGTGATGAGCAATATCTTGCATATTAATATTTATCGTTGTGTAAACATCATAGCCTTCTGTAGGTTCTTTTTCATTATTATCGTTAATGGGTTTCCATTGTCCGTTTGCGATTTTTTGTTTCAACCTGCGTCCGTTCTCGCCTTTCAAATACTGACCATAAGCACCCTCAAGACCAACACGTAGATAATTTCCACTCGGATCTCTTTGCTCGTACCCTATGGTTCTTTCTGCGATTTTCCCAATTGGGTTTTCTCGAGTCAATCGCGATTCAACAATCAACCCGCCTCGCATAGAGGATTTACTAAACAAAGGGAAGCCTTTGATTTTTTTATAGGTTGAGTAGTTTAAATTTCTACCAATTAATAAATAGCGGTTTTTCTTAGTACGGGCACGTTGAAGTTTTTGAAGATAAAAAGAACTGGGTTTTTCAAATAATGCACCCAGCAGAATAGCCAAGCTATCTTTGTGTTTTTGAAATAATTTTTCAGAAGGAACCTTTGCATCCCAACGAATTTCATAGCGTGGAACTGTAGTTGCCAGCAAACTTTCGTCATCAGCATATATATTTCCTCGACTTGGCTGAAGTACGAAATTCTTTACGGTACGTTGTTGTGCTAAGTCGCGATAGTAATCGCCTTCAGAAAATTGAATAACAAATAATTTATAAACCAAAAGACAAGCAAAGACAAACATACCCAGGACCACTAGATAAAAACGGTTCGTTATTGTTTTTGTCTCTACACTACTCATTGTTCTTTCGATTCTATCACCAATCTTAATGGTGGTGTTTTAGCTGGTTTTATTCCTTTTTCGCGGAGCGATTCCGTAACCCGAGACTCCATTTTCAATTCCATCAAATAAGCACGCTTTTCAACAAACTGGCTTTTCATCTCTTTCAATTCGTTATTGAGTTGGGCAATCTGAAAAATCTTACGATCCGCCAAGTGGCCACTCGATATGATTAAGAGTGCTAAAAAAGACACGAACAAAATCATGCGCCAATTTTTCAGGGCATCATCCTTGACCAAAAACTCCATATTCAAGAAAGACAGTAATTGCTTCATTTCTTTTCTGCTGTTCTTAGTTTCGCACTTCTTGCTCTACTATTTTGTTTTATTTCTTCTACATCTGGAATAACCAAGCCGCCTACTTTTTTCAAAGGCGTAAATCGATTACCAAAAAAATCTTGCTCAGCCGCACCTTCAAAAACTCCTTCTCTGATAAAACGCTTTACCAAACGATCCTCTAGCGAGTGATATGAAATACAAACCAAACGCCCTTCAGGCTTCAAAACCTCTACCGTTTGCTCAAGAAACAACTTGATCACTTCCAACTCCTGGTTTACTTCAATTCGAATAGCCTGAAAAACTTGAGCTAAAATTTTATTCAAAAAACGTTCTGGAATCAAAGGCTTGATCAATGCAATCAAATCTGTTGTTGTTTCAATTCGTTCTTCTTCTCTATGGTCTAGAATGGCTGCAACAATCTTATGCGCTCCTTTTACCTCTCCATATAATTTCATTATCGATATCAATTCCTGTTCGGAATAGTCGTTAACAACTTCATAAGCCGATAGTGTCGAAGTCTGATCCATTCGCATATCCAAACGGCCTTCAAAACGAGTTGAAAAACCTCTTTTTTCTGCATCAAACTGGTGTGATGATACGCCAAAATCGGCTAGAATTCCATCCACTTCTTTTACACCGTAAAACTTCAGATAACGTTTTAGATCTTTAAAATTGGCTTGAATCAGTTCGAACCTAGGATCAGACAAGGCGTTCTCAGCCGCGTCTTGATCTTGGTCAAATGCAAACAGCCTACCTTTATCTGAAAGTGCTTTTAATATTTTTTTTGAATGCCCGCCACCACCAAAAGTTACATCGACATAAACCCCATCAGGGTTTGTGATTAAATCTGCAACACTTCGATCCAGTAAAACTGGGTTATGATATTTGGTCTCCATCTTTGTCTCCCATTACGTCTTCGGCTAAAGCACCGAAGTCAATTGTTGCTTCATTAATAGCCTCTTCATAACGGTCTTTATCCCAAATTTCAAGAATATTGACAGCAGAAGAAATAACCGTTTCCTTAGAAATACCGGCATGTGTAACGAGGTCTTTTGGAATCAATAAGCGCCCAGTAGCGTCGACCTCAACCAAACGCACACCCGCCGTAAATCGCCTAATAAAATCGTTGTTCTTTTTATTAAAACGATTGAGCTGATTGACCTTTTCCATCATAGCCTCCCATTCTTTAATAGGATACAACTCCAAACAACTGTTAAAAACAGCACGCTTCAACACAAACTGTTCTGCAAGATTCTGTGCCAACTGCTTTTTTAAAGCAACAGGCAGCATGATACGTCCTTTAGTATCTGCCTTACATTCATATGTCCCAATAAAGTGCTGCATCTTAATTGTTTGCGAATTGAATAATCAAATATAAAGCATATTTCCCACAATTTTCCACTTAATACCACTTTGTTGATAAGTTTCTAATCTCAATCATAGCATAGGCTTACACTATAAGAGTTAAATAAATAAGAATGTATCGGTTAATATTAACTATATTTGTTGGCTCATAAGTACCTAGAGCGACATCTAGCATGGAAAAAAAATTTACAGAAGAAGGGGATTTCAAATACAGTGAAATTGGGGAAGGACAACCCATAGTAATCCTACACGGATTGATGGGTGGACTTAGTAATTTCGCAGGTGTTGCAGATTTTTTCCCAAAGCAAGGCTACAAGGTTCTCATACCTGAATTGCCGATATACGAATTACCATTAATCAAAACAAATGTTAAAACTTTTTCAGACTATCTGAAAAGCTTTTTAACCTTTAAAAAGATCGACAATGCGATTCTCCTAGGAAACTCACTTGGAGGCCATATCGGATTAGTATTTGCTAAGAATCATCCTGAATTGTTAAAAGGGCTTGTTCTTGCTGGTAGTTCTGGTTTATACGAAAACTCTATGGGTGAAAGCTACCCTAAGAGAGGTGATTATGAATACATAAAAACAAAAGCACAGGAAGTGTTTTTTGATCCTGAAGTAGCAAGCAAAGAAATCGTTGATGAAGTTTTTGAAGTTGTTAATGATCGAAATAAACTCATACGAACTTTAGCAATTGCCAAAAGTGCAATTCGACACAATATGGCTAAGGATTTGCCAACAATGCATACTCCTACTGGTCTAATTTGGGGAGAAAACGACAAAGTTACTCCACCCAATGTAGCCGACGAATTCCATAAGTTATTACCAGATTCTGACCTCTATTGGATCAAAGAATGTGGGCATGCTCCAATGATGGAACATCCTGACACTTTCAATGAAAAACTTTTAGAGTGGCTCAAGAAACGTAACTTTTAGTAGCAATGCGAATCACATCATCCGAATTCATTATCAGCAACACGGATGTTTCCAAATGTCCCAACGAACCCATTCCAGAATACGCCTTTATTGGACGTTCTAATGTTGGTAAATCTTCTTTAATAAATTCTATTTGCGATCGCAAAAATCTTGCAAAAACTTCTGGAAGACCTGGAAAAACACAGCTGATCAATCACTTCAAAATTAATAAATCTTGGTACTTGGTCGATTTACCTGGATATGGTTACGCACGAACTTCCAAGACATCAAAAAAAGCATTTCAAAAATTAATTACGACCTACTTTGAAAAAAGAAAGCAATTGGTTTCTGCCTTTGTCTTAATTGATATTCGTCACGACCCACAACCCATTGACTTAGAGTTTATGGAATGGCTAGGAACAAATTACATTCCTTTCGCTATTGTTTTTACTAAAGCAGATAAGGAAAAACCGATGGCTATTGAACGCAAGTCAAAGGCTTATATTCAGAAAATGCTTGATCATGCTTGGGAAGAAGCTCCACCACACTTTATCACTTCATCCTTACACAAAACTGGTGGAGATGAGCTCTTAGCTTACATTGCTCAATTGAACGAGGATTTCAACAATCAAGAAGTTTTACCCACGATCGATGTTTAATTTTTCAGCGAAATAATCACAAAAATCATTCATGGTAGCCGCCATCTTTTCATCTTGAGTAGCTCGTAAAAAGGTTTGACTCATGGTCACTAACGATTGATGAAAAAACACATTCATTTGATCTATAGGCATATCTTTTACCCATAAATCCATACGAAGGGTTTCTTGATTTTTACCATCCCATAAGGACATCAGTAAGGCTTGCGCCTCCTCTTCATTTACTCCTCCATCGGGTGCAGACCACACAATTTTTTCTGGAATCTTATTTTCATCTAAAGCTACTTCTATCGATATATTGGTTTGTTTTCCCATGTTCTTATTTTGCGGGTTTGTAGTTTGATTGGTTGAATAATTCCATCGCTGGAGTTTCAAAGAGTTTTTCTAAAGTAACGTCTGGATTCTTCTTCATATAGGAGCGAACAATTTGCCATCCAATCCATTGACCTACTTTACCAGGAGTATCATTATCAATCTCTAAATAGAATTTAGAAAAAGGTGCTGGCTCAATAAACCTGAGAAACAAAGAAGATTGGGTTTTATAAAGCAATTCGTTTTCTATAAAATATTGCCACATATAACGCTCGTTATCGTGCACCCAATCTATTTGTTCTTGAGAATAGCTGATTTTAACAGGATCGGAAGCCTTAGGCAACAAGAGATCTTTTAGGTATAATTTCTTTCCGTAATAAATCATTTGACCAAGCAAAGTTCTATTTACAGGGCTTTTCACTAAAGCGGTTCCTAATTCATCTGTAATATGCGACATCATATAAGGAAACTCCATATCCTGAACAATGTAGTTCGGAATGCCCTCATACAGTGGGTTCTTTGATCCCAAATAAGTATCCAATGAGATGATCAACAAAGAGTCTGTAAAAACTGTTTTACTTTGATAGTCCACATTATTGACTACGGTAACGATATGTGGATCTTGTATTTGTGGGAAATAGTACTTGATGTGTTTATAAAGTGAGACCAACTCTTCTTTTACAGGATCCAATGAAGGATAGACATTCTTGATTTCAGCATGCAAAAGCGTTTGAATACTATCGCGTTGTCTTTTGACCCATATGCTATCTGGAAATTGCTTAGGAAACAAGTAAGGATACGACTTTTTGAGTTCGACATACTCCTCAGGTGTAGCATTATAAAATTTCAAATCAAAACGATCAATATCAATTACAACTGGGATCAGGTTAATTTCCGCCTCAAGTGCATTTTCATCCGAACAAGATGAGAAAAAAACGGTTAAAGCGATACAAAAACTCGCTTTTAAAAAAAATGATATCGAATTTGAATTCATCTGCTGTTAAAAATTTTTTGTGAAGAATAAGTTCCCTAATTTTATACAAAGTTACATCCAAAAAATCGCTAAAACACATGAAATCACCAGAAAAAGTTATTGACTACATCGTAAATTGGCTTAACGACTATGCAGATAAATCCGGAATGAATGGTTTTGTAGTAGGTGTGTCTGGTGGTATTGATTCTGCGTTGACTTCAACTTTATGTGCACGAACCGGAAAACCTGTCCTATGCCTAGAAATGCCCATTCACCAAGAAGCAAATCAAGTAACAAGAGCACAAGAACATATTGCTTGGCTCGAAAGCAAATACCCAAACGTAAGTCATCATTCGCTATCACTGACTGGAGTTTTTGAAAGCTTTCATGAGCTTTTACCTCCAACAACAGACGAAGAGAGTAAGTTTCTGAGTTTAGCCAATACGCGTGCACGTTTACGCATGACAACCTTATACTATTTCGCGGCATTAGATCGCTATTTAGTTGCTGGAACTGGAAATAAAATCGAAGACTTTGGCGTAGGTTTCTATACTAAATATGGAGACGGTGGGGTAGATCTTAGTCCCATTGCTGATCTGATGAAATCAGAAGTGTTTTTACTTGCAAAAAATCTAGGTATTATCGATTCTATTCAACAAGCTGCGCCAACCGACGGGTTGTGGGGTGATGATCGTACAGATGAAGATCAGATGGGTGCTACATACAACGAATTGGAATGGGCCATGAAACATGTGAACAGTACTTCTGAAAATGACACCGATAGACAAAAAGAAGTTCTAGCGATTTACAAAAAACTACATGGGCAAAACCAGCATAAGATGCAGCCAATTCCTGTCTGTGAAATTCCTGCAGATCTTTAGTAACTAAATTACACGATTTAATTTTTTGGCAACAACTTGCTTGAGTTGATAGTAGCTCATCACTTCCTCTAAAATTTCGGCATGATGTAATTCTTTGTCTTGTACTTGACTTTGAAGTTCTTCGATTTTTTTATCAATCAATAATTTTCGAAGTGTCAAAATAGTCTCATTCACTAATTGTGGCACTTGACTATCTCGGGATTTTACGAAAATATTTTTCTTTTCCCAATCGTGCAATTGGTATTGATCTTCGTTCATAAGAATATTACTTACTAAGGAACTTAACTCGCCGTCTAGGGTGGGTATTAATTTATCTATCGCAATTTGACCTTCTACTTGGAAATGTTGAATCAACAAATAAAATAAGGTTTTGAAATTTGCATTTGCTAACTCAACCTCGTCTTGCTGTAGGTCTAAAAATATTTTCTCAAACACCTTTGCTTTCACTTCTGTGATTTCTTCCAGAATATCCTCGTCTTCAGAAAAACTAAGAATAGAATCTTTAAAGGTTTCTTCCCGATCTCCATAAAGCATCAAGATTGTTATGATTTGTCGCTCGAGTTCAAAAGTATGATCTAGGGCGATATTTTGCGGAGTTTCGTTTTTTACAACTCGGAAAGACTCTTCTTTGGGAGCTGTTTTACGTGCGTTGGACTGGGCTTTCTTTGTGAGTTGGGCCAATGCACTGAACAACACATTTTCTGAAATTTCCATCTGCTGCGCGCAACTCTGCACATAGACTTCTTGTTGAATTGGATCCGGAATTTTAGAAATACTTTCAACTATATCGCGAATTGTGGCGGCCTTTTTAACAGGATCATTTGCAGCATCTTCGAGGAGTAAAGAAGCTTTGAATTGAATAAAATCTTTTGCGTTTTCTTTAAAAAAGAGTTCAATAGCTTCTTGCGAATTTTTCTTGGCAAAACTATCCGGATCTTCTCCTTCTGGAAACGAGCAGACCTTTACATTCATTCCCTGCGCCAAGATCATATCAATCCCACGAAGCGAAGCTCGGAGACCGGCTGCATCGCCATCAAAAAGAACTACAATATTTTGGGTTAGTCGCTGAATCAAGCGAATCTGAAGCTCTGTAAGTGCAGTTCCCGAAGACGAGACAACATTGGTTACTCCAGATTGAACCATCTGTATGACATCTGTATACCCCTCTACTAAGTAACAAACATCTTCTTTGGCTATACTTTGTTTTGCTTCGTATATCCCGTAAAGTACTTTGCTTTTATGGTAAATTTCACTTTCAGGTGAATTTAAATATTTAGCTGTTTTTTTATTATCTCCTAGAATTCTTCCTCCAAAACCAACTACTCTCCCCGAAAGGCTTTTGATTGGAAACATAACTCTGCCACGGAAACGATCGACCTGGTAACTTTCGTTAACAATCGTCAAGCCTGTTTTCTCAAGAAAATCTAATTGGAACCCATTTTTAAGAGCTGTTTTTGAAAAAGCGTCCTTCTCTTGTGGTGAATAACCTAAATCAAACTTCTTAATGGTTTCGTCTGTAAAGCCACGTTCTTTGAAATAAGTAAGCCCAATTGCCTTCCCTTCTGATGCCTCCCAAAGCGTTTCCTTAAAATAACTATTAGCATGTTCAGCTACTAAGAACATACTTTCGCGCTCATTTAGTTTTTCTTTCTCCGCATCAGTCTGCTCCGTTTCTTCTATTTCGACATTGTACTTTTTGGCTAAATAGCGAATGGCTTCAGGATAAGAAAAATGCTCGTGCTCCATCAAAAAAGCAACTACATTCCCACCCTTTCCGCTACTGAAATCTTTCCAAATTTGTTTCACTGGCGAAACCATAAAACTCGGACTGCGTTCTTGGGTAAAAGGGCTTAGTCCTTTGAAGTTTGTACCGGACTTCTTTAAACCCACGAAATCACCAATAACCTCCTCTACACGAGCAGTTTCATACACTTGGTCTATGGTGTTTTTAGAAATCAAATCTTAGCGTTTACTGAGTTGTTTATTGTTTACGAGTAATGACAAAGTTTACCATTAATTCTAAAGAATCACGGTAGGCATTTTTAGGGAATGTCATTAGAATGTCTAAGGCTTCAGTCCGATATGCTTCCATCCGTTTTTGGGCGTAATCCAGCCCTCCCGAATCTTTCACCAACTGAATAACTTCTTTTACTCTTTTTTTATCTGTGTTGTATTTTTTGACAGAATGAATCAACCATTTTCGTTCTTTCGAAGAGACATTGTTGAGGGTGTAAATCAAAGGCAAAGTCATTTTTTGTTCTTTGATATCAATTCCTGTTGGCTTGCCTATTTTGGCTTCGCCATAATCAAAAAGATCATCTTTAATTTGAAAAGCCATTCCTAGAAGTTCTCCAAAAACACGCATTTGCTCAACAGCTTCTTCGTCATCAGAAACGGACTGTGCTCCCATTGCACAACATGCGGCTAGTAATGTAGCCGTTTTCTGTCGAATGATTTCAAAGTAAATCGCTTCAGTTATATCAAGGTTTCTGGCCTTTTCAATTTGTAGTAATTCTCCTTCGCTCATTTCGCGAACCGCTACAGAAATGATTTTGAGTAAATCAAAGTCTTCGTTGTGAATACATAGAAGCAAGCCTTTGGACAATAAATAATCTCCAACGAGAACGGCGATTTTATTTTTCCATAATGCGTTGATTGAGAAAAAGCCTCTTCGCTGATTACTATCATCAACAACATCATCATGAACGAGAGTGGCTGTATGAATTAATTCGATTACAGAAGCACCTCTATAGGTTCGCTCGGTTACTTTTCCGCCGCCTAAAAGCTTAGCAGTAAGAAACACAAACATAGGACGCATTTGCTTCCCTTTCCGATTGACAATAAAATGGGTAATCCGATTTAGCAGAGCAACTTTAGAAGACATCGAATCACTGAACTTTTGTTCGAAGTGCTCCATTTCTTCATAAATGGGATCTTTAATTTGCTCGGTTACTTTCATACTCCGCTAATATACAACTTCGTTAAAGAATTAGTTTTTCAGTGCTTTATTTGCTAGTTGACCACAAGCTGCGTCAATGTCTTTTCCACGCGAACGTCGTATGGTATTGATTATACGAGCAGCTGTTAGTTTGTTTTGATACATCGACATGGCTTCTTTTGTTGCCTGTATAAAGGTATCGTCTCCAATAGGATTGTATTCGATCAGGTTTACTTTTGAGGGAAATTTTCGGCAAAAGTTGACCAATGCTCTAACTTCCTCTAGATTATCATTGATTCCTTTCCAGACGATAAATTCGATCGTGACCATTCGCTGTGTAGCCTCATACCAGTATTCCAAGGAAGATAATAATTCATCAACCGGAAATTTAACAGAAAAAGGCATGATCTTTTCTCGGGTCGATTGTATTGCAGAATGAAGCGAAACAGCAAGATTAAACTTAACACCATCATCTGCCATTTTACGAATCAATTTTGGAATTCCCGAAGTAGAGAGTGTGATTCTTTTTGAAGCCATTCCTAGGCCTTCTGGAGACGTTATTTTCTCTATCGCTCCTAGCACATTATTATAATTCATCAAAGGTTCTCCCATTCCCATGAATACGATATTCGATAATGGAATATCGAAATATGTTCTGCTTTGATGATCAATAGCAACTACCTGATCGAAGATTTCATCAACATTCAAGTTTCGCATACGATCCAATTGTGAAGTTGCACAAAACTTACAATCCAAGCTACATCCTACTTGTGATGAAACACAAGCCGTGGTTCGGTCTTTTGCAGGAATTAGTACCGATTCGACAATGCGATTATCGTGTAATTTGATGGCGTTTTTAAACGTCCCATCTTTACTACGCTGTTGTTGATCTACCGCAATATGATTGATTGTAAAATGCGTGTCTAGCAAAAGTCTTGTGTCTTTTGAAAGATTAGTCATCTTATCAAAATCATGAACTCCTTTACTCCACAACCATTGATATACTTGTGCAGCTCTATAGGCTTGTTGCCCCTGTGCTATAAAAAAGTCCTGAAGGGCTTCTTTAGAAAGTGCTCGAATATCTTTTTTAGCCAACTCCATAGAAACCGTCTTTATTTATGAATTTAAATGATCAACATCGCGTCACCGTAAGAATAGAAATTATATTCTTCTTTAATGGCAACTTGATATGCTTCTTTGATGAAATCAGGATCTGCAAAAGCAGAAGCCATCATCAACAAAGTTGATTTGGGCGTATGGAAATTAGTAATCATACAGTCGGCAATCGAAAATTCGAATGGAGGAAAAATGAATTTGTGGGTCCATCCTTCGTATGGATTTAAAGTACCAATAGAAGAAACTGAACTTTCTAACCCACGCATAACCGTAGTTCCAACTGCACAGATTTTGCTTTTTTTAGCTTTTGCATCATTTACAATTTGCACTGCCTTTTCTTCGATTATGAGTTCTTCTGAATCCATTTTATGCTTCGACAAATCTTCAACCTCAACCGGATTGAAAGTACCTAAACCAACATGCAATGTCAATTCAGCTAAATCAATTCCTTTAATCTCTAAACGTTTTAATAAATGTTTAGAAAAATGCATCCCAGCAGTAGGTGCTGCAACTGCTCCTTCATTCTTAGCATATATGGTTTGATAGCGTTCTTTATCGTAAGCCTCTGGATCTCTTTTAATATATTTTGGAAGTGGAGTTTCGCCCAATTGTTTAAGTTTCTTGCGAAACTCAGTGTAGGAACCATCAAAAAGAAAACGCAACGTTCTTCCTCTTGAAGTTGTATTGTCGATTACCTCAGCTACTAGACTATCGTCTTCACCAAAGTAAAGCTTATTACCAATTCTGATCTTACGTGCTGGATCAACTAAAACGTCCCACAATCGTTGTTCTTCGTTCAATTCTCTCAATAAAAAGACCTCGATACGAGCTCCCGTTTTTTCTTTATTACCAAAAAGACGCGCAGGAAAAACCTTTGTGTTATTCAAAACCATCACATCTCCTTCTTCGAAGTAATCAATAACGTCTTTGAATTGCTTGTGTTCTATTGTTCTGGTTGCTCTATTGAGAACCATCAACCGAGCTTCATCGCGATTTTCAGCAGGGTGCTCGGCTAGTCTTTCTTCTGGTAATGTAAAACCGAAATCAGATAATTTCATAAATAAACTGTGTTTAGTTACTCCAATACCACCATATAAGAAATGGTATTAAAAGCGCAAAGATACTACCTCAACATAGGGGTTGTCAAGTAAATGGAATGATTTCGTCTACTTATTTTTCAACAAGCTCAAAACCAATAGCTTCCAAGTCATTCCAAAAATCAGGATACGACTTAGTTACTACATTTGCTTCAGCAATTTGATGGCTGATTTTAAGTGCCAAAGGCGCAAAAGCCATTGCCATACGGTGGTCGCTATAGGTTGCGATGGTTTGATTAGCTTTAAAATCCTGAGCAGCACTAAGGTGCAAGCTTTCTTCGGTCACTCGGATTTGAGCACCAAGTTTGGACAGCTCGTTTTCTAGTGCAATGAGTCGATCAGTTTCTTTAATTTTTAGTGTGTGCAAACCAGTAAGATCGCAAGCAACTCCTAGTCCATAACAACTAACTGCAATAGTTTGAGCAATATCGGGTGCTTCAACTAAATCTAATGTAATGGTTTTTGGCAATTCAAAATTTTTGATTTTCTCTAAAATCATTTGATCATTTTCAAAATGCGTATCAACTCCTAATTTTTTATAAACATCAATCAAAACAGCATCTCCTTGAAGGCTGTCTTGTCGGTAACTGCTTAAAACTATTCGGCCGGCACTACTCAAAGCAACACAACTGAAATGGTAAGATGCCGAACTCCAATCGGATTCGACAACTTGGGTTTGGTCAGCTATTGTTCTTTGTTGGTTGATTTTGATGTTTTTCTCTTCAAATTGAGAATGTACTCCAACCCGCTCCAATAGAGCCAATGTCATTTTTAGGTAAGGCAAGGAGGTGATTTCTCCTTCTAGAGAAAGGTTTAGCCCTTCTTCTAAATGCGGAGCAATTAATAATAACGCAGAAATATATTGGCTACTGATATTAGCTGGCAAAGAAACCGCACCGCCTTTCAATGCTTTTCCATAAATTCGAAGTGGTGGATAGCCCTCTTTTTTCTCGTAGGCAATTTGAGCACCTAATCTCCTAAGCGCATCAACCAAAACGCCAATGGGTCTTTCTTGCATTCGCGAAGAACCTGTTAAAACAATTTCACGTCCTTCTTGGGTTGCAAAAAAAGCAGTCAAAAAACGCATCGCTGTTCCTGCATGGTGAATGTCTATTAGGTTTGAATCTGTCGTTAGCGCATGATTCATTGCGACGGAATCATCTGAATTCGAACGGTTTTCGATCGTTAATCCAGGATACAATGCTTGTAAAAGCAGCAATCGGTTGGTTTCACTTTTTGATCCTGTAATATTGAGACTTCCCAAACAGTTTTGAGAAGGGTGGTTAATGTGTAGCAGCATCCGTGTTATTTAAGTTTTGGATTGTTTTGATGGCGGTCGTGATCCCGTTGGGTTTTTATATTGAGTTTTTTGTCAAAAGCGTCTTGTAAATTAATTCCAGTTTGGTTTGCCAAACATAAAACTACAAAAACAACATCTGCGAGCTCTTCTCCTAAGTCTTTGTTTTTATCCGATTCCTTTTCGCTTTGTTCGCCGTAACGTCTAGCAATAATTCGAGCCACTTCTCCAACCTCTTCAGTCAACTGAGCCATATTGGTGAGTTCGTTGAAGTATCGAACTCCATGATCCTTGATCCATTCGTCTACGGCCTTTTGAGCATCTTGAATTTGCATACTAGAATTTTATGTAAAAATACATTAAGTCAAGAGACTAGACAAAAGAGCGGTAGTTCATATCCGAACATTTTACAACAAATTAGTTAAATCTGATAACTGATCAATAATCAAACACTCTTCGTGATGCGCTTCCATGTGGGAGTTGAAATGTATGGCTTGCATACCCAACTTCAATGCGCCTTGAATATCTGCTTCTAGACTGTCTCCAATCATCATAGCATGTTCAGGAAGAACTTCAGCTGTTTTCAATGCAGACAGAAATATTGTAGGATGGGGTTTTTTAAAACCAATTTTCTCGGCAGTCAAAACGGTTTTAAAAAATCGAGCAATTCCTGAGTTTTCTAGTTTACGCTGTTGTACATGTTCAAAGCCGTTGGTAATGATGTGTAATGTATACTTAGAGCTCAAATACTCTAAAACCGAAACGGTGTCTTCGAAAAGCTCGGTATGTGTAGAAAGTTGTTGGATGTATAGCTCGGAAACTCGATCAATAAGAGCTGCGGTTGAGGGAACTTCCATTGCTTCAAACGTTTTTTCTAATCTCAAATAACGGAGCTTGACTTCCGAAATCTTATTCTCACGATACTGCTTCCAGTAATAATGGTTGATTGGATTATAAAAATCCAAAAACTGCTCAAGAGAGAATTCAAAATTCAATTCTTCAAAAATCGATTTAAATGTTGCGCCAGAATTTTTTTCAAAATCCCAAAGCGTATGGTCCAAATCAAAGAAAATATGCTGGACTTTATGCGAATTAATCATAGTTTATAATATAGTTGGTATAGGCTTCCTTCCACAAAGTGTTTTTATTATGCGGAGAAAAAATCGCATTCGTTACAGAAAACACATGCACTCCAGTTGAAGTAGGGATTTGTTCTTTAAGGTCTTCTAATTTTTTAAAAGCAGTATTTACATCTAATGTTCTCAAAGCTTCTTCAGTCGCGACAACTGCATAAAGCACCAAAGAGGTTTCTATTTCGTTCCCCAGGTCATAGAACCGAAAAGGCACTGCAGTGCTTGCACGATACCCTATTTTATCGTGATATCCTAAACTAAAATCCTCAGCTTGCTCAATTCCCAATACATTTCGATAGGTATCGAATACCGTTGTTACTCCTCGGTTGAAACGCAAGAATTTAGTGTTTCTATGAATGATGCTTTCAAAACGCTCCAATTCCGATTTAAAAACTTTGGCTTTCTGTCTCGCTTCTGTAGAAACCAGCAAAGAAACTTTATGATAATCTGCAACTGATTTAATTAAAGAATGAAACGTATCGTTGAAAATAGAAATTCCTTGATCGTAAAAAGTGATTTTGGAAAACAAAAAGAAAAACCTTGGTTTCACTTGAGTATTTTTAAATAGGGAGAAAAAAGCATTGAAATTATTCCAAGGGTCTTTCCACAATCCTAGCAAAACCATTGTTTGTTCTACAATACTCCATATCTCAAAGTTGCCTAATGAAATTAGAAACTGAGCGGTATTTCTAAGAAACGATTTATGCTTGTATTTATAAGCAGATGCTACCTCAACTAGGGGTATACATTGTACCGATGACTTTCTAGCTAGTTCAAGTTCTGGGAATTTCTGAAGGAGTAAGTCGAGTGTTTTCTTTGCCCATAAATCGATAACAGGTAATTCTAAGAAATTATTCTGAACTGCAAGGCATTGATTGCTCATAAACCGGTCAGAATCATCTTTTACATGCGTTAGGTATTCTTCGTATCTACTGATTAAAAAAAAGGCAGCTGCAAAAACATCAAACGGGAGCATGGAATCTTTACTGCAATCAAAAAAGGCAGGTAAACCTTCCCATTGAGAAACTGTTATTTCTATATCGTGAGCCCCTTGTTCAAACAATAATGCATTTGAATTCACAAAAAACTCATTCCCTAAAGGAGCATTAGCATAGCTCATTTTAGGTCCATTTTGAGCAATAAAAACCTCTAACTTCGTTGTGAAATCTACTTTAATTCCAAGGACACTTTCAAAAAAATGCTTGAAAGTATATCGAAGTCTGGGGGTGATTTTGTGAGTATAAACCAACAGCATATTTATAGTAGTTTTTCGTCTGCAAAGCTAAAGTAGCCTTTTTCAGAAATAATTAAATGGTCTAGGAGTTTTATATCCATATTTTCTCCTGCTTTTTTAATCTTCTGCGTCAATTGAATATCACTTGTGCTTGGTTTTAAAACTCCTGAAGGGTGGTTATGGGCAACAATTATAGCTGTTGCTCCGCATTGAAGTGCGCTTTTAAACAGCAGTCGAATATCAACTGTGGTTTCTGAAATTCCACCTTTACTCAAACACTTTTTTTCTAAAACATGGTGTTGAGTATTCAATAGCAAAACCCAAAACTCCTCTTGATCCAAATAGGACAAGACAGCAAATAGAGCATCAAAAGCAATTGCGCTACTAGTACAACTCACTTTTTCTTGTGATGGGATTCCTTGAATTCTTTTCCCTAATTCCAAAGCTGCTTTTATTTTCACTGCCTTTGCCGGACCAATCCCCTTCCATTGCAACAAGGCATCCAAACTAATTCTGTGGAGTGCACTCAAATCATGATCAAGAGAAGCCATTAAGCGTTGCATGAGCTGTACAGCGGTTTCTCCAGGGTTTCCACTTCCAATTAAAAGTGCCAACAACTCTGCGTTAGTCAATTTTTGAGACCCTTGACTGATTAATTTTTCTCGAGGTCGTTCTTCAACAGACCACTCTTTTAATGTAAATTTGGCAGGAATTGTTTTCATAGTAAAGTAGGTTTACGATGGCTTAATGCTATTTTAAATCAATAATGTTTATAAAAATATAACTTTTTTAATAATGAATTACCCTCCAAAACATCACCAAGAAGAACAGTACAAAAATGCTTTAGAACTGGTTAAAATGTACCCCCTTGCTACTGTAATCACATCCAGTAATAATCGTGTTTTGAGCACCCACATTCCGCTAGTCTATACCTCCGAAGGGGCTTTAGGAACTTTGGTTGGGCACTTAGATAAGTTCAATCCGCAAATCAGTCATTTCGAAGATAAAGATCACGACTTAGAACTCATTTTTCACGGACCAGAAGTATATATTTCGCCATCAAAATACAGCACTACGCAGCTCCCAACCTGGAATTATTTTAAAGTTCATTTGCGAGGAAAAATTAAAATTAAAAGAGCAGCACAAGATGTGAAAGATAGCTTAATAGCCATGACAGCTTTCTTAGAAGGTGTAAATCCCAATTATGTTTTAGAAGAAAACAATCCGCGTATGGCGGCTGCCCTTGACTATATTGTTGGATTTCATATAGAGATTACATCTTGGGAAGGGAAATACAAGATATCTCAAGACAAAAACAAAGAAGATCGATCGAGAGCGAAACAAGCGCTAATTGATGGTCAGTCTCAAGTGATCGAACACATCGAACACTTGTACGAAAATCATAAAACTAAAGGCTAAGTACACGCTCTTTTAAAGTATCCCAATCAATACCTCCGTAGTTTCCAGAACTCATCATCAAGAGGATGCTTTTGTTCCACTGATGCTCAAAAAGAAATTCTTGAAAAGCCTTGGGATTAGTAAACACAATGAGATTTTCAGAGCCAAAGGCAGTTTTAATTTCCTCTTCACTCAACGGGCTTCTGTTTTTAACTTTCAACGCCTCGGGGTCATAAAAAACAACAGCTTCGTCTGCTCCGATGAGCGCGTTTTTATATTGTCCAATAAAAGCTGGATTCAGACTGCTATAGGTATGTAACTCCAAGCAATATACTTTATGATGCTTGTCAAATTGCTGCGCTACTGCTTCTGAAGTTGCCTTAACCTTGCTCGGTGCGTGTGCAAAATCTTTGAACAAGAAAGAAGATCCGTTATCCCCTATTTTCTCCAAACGTTTTGAAGCACCTTTAAAACTCATTATGGCTTCTAAGAAATCATCTTCATCTACTCCCATTAACTGACAAATCCATTTTGCTCCTGCTATATTCGAAAGGTTATGTTCGCCAAAAACTTCTAGGGGTAAATCGCCTTCGTCCGTTTTCAAATACGTAACGCCCGTATCGATGAAATACTCTGGTAAGCGATAACTTTCTTTTCGAATGGTGTTTTGAGAAGCTTCTGTTATACGTTCCAAAACAGAATCTGATTCGTTATAAACCAATACACCTCCCGGCATAATCGAGTCTATATAGGTTTCAAATTGCTCAATATAATTTTCTTCTGTCGGAAAAACATTGATGTGATCCCAAGCAATACCGGATATTAAAGTGACATGTGGCTTATACCAGAGAAATTTTGGACGTCGATCTATGGGGGAAGAAAGATACTCGTCACCCTCGATAAGCATGAAATCATTTTCTTCTGTCAAATGAACCATGGTGTCAAAACCTTCGAGTTGAGCTCCGATCATATAATCGACTTCTTTTTCCCAATAATTTAGAACGTGCAAGACCATCGAAGTAATGGTAGTTTTTCCATGACTCCCAGCAATCACAACCCGAGTTTTGTTTTTTGTTTGTTCGTAAAGGAACTCAGGATAGGAATAAATTCGAATTCCCAATTCCATTGCTTTTAGAAGTTCCGGATTATCTTCTTTGGCGTGCATTCCTAGAATGATTCCATCTAAGTCATCAGCAATTTTTTCTGGATACCATCCCATAACTTCTGGAAGTAAACCAGCCTTTGCTAATCTAGATTTTGAGGGCTCAAAAATAGCATCATCACTTCCACTAATTTCGAAACCCTTGAATTGTAATGCTAGTGCAAGGTTGTGCATGGCACTTCCTCCGATAGCTATAAAATGGAATTTCTTCATGGGTGTCTCTTTGTATTGTAATCCTATTCAGGATTAAAAGTAGGGTTAATTTCTAAAGCCAAAGAATGATATTGAATGGCTTGATCTTTTTCGTTTATCTTTTCATAAAGCAAAGCTAGTTTGTAATATGCCCATTCTTTAGGTAAATTATCATAAACATCAAATTGCGCTACGTAATACTGAAGTGCACAGATAGAAGCAAGTGAACTCAAGTTATACGCAAGTCCAATACTGGCTATTTCATAGCTCAGGTTCTGACTTCTATTTTCAAAATAACTGTTAACAGATGAATTTTCACACCCATCATCTAAAAAAGGTAAAAGATCAAATACGCTTTTGTATTGCGCTTCGGCCTGAATTGGTTTATCTTCTGATTCTAAAATAAATCCTTGTGCCAACAAACCTTCAATAGGGCTCAAATCAAAGAGCAATTTTGCAAAGTTATTTGCCTTATCTAAGCTACCTCCGAGGAAATCGGGCAACTTGGCATAAATCCGAACAAGTGCGGTTAGTGTTGGAGTGTGTGTTGGATCTAACTGATGTGCTTTTAAGAAATTAGTTTTCATTGCGTACACATAGGGTAAGGCTTTGAATTTACTGATTTCATCAATTCGAATTCCATTAACGCCTGCCAAACGATAATGAAGCTCAACATTATCTGGTTCTATTTCTATGCTTTTAGCGTAATATCGAATTGCAGTTTCAAAATCCTTATACTCTGTAGCCAAACGAATCAAGGCATTGTACTGAGGGGTTGTATTGGATTCTTTCTCTAAGGCTGAACGTTTTTCTAGATATGCTTTATCTGAGGAAAAATCATAGGTCGCAAAAGGGGTTTTTTCTTGACCAATACCCGACCAACTCCAAAAAACAGCAATACAAATGATTGAAATACGAAGCATAATAGAATTTACGCTATTGAATTTTCTATTGCTAAAACCTTCCAGAGTTCGTCTTTCAAGGTTTGAAGATTGTATTCGCTTATTGCAGAAATCATGGTGTGTGGAGTATTCGGGAAACTCTCATTCATTTCTTCGGCATAAGCTTCACGAAGTTCATCGTCGAGTAAATCGCACTTAGAAAGCACAATCATATATTGTTTGTCCAGTAATTCTGGATTGAATTCTTGAAGTTCTGAACGTAAAATTTCGAATTGTTTTTTCACATCCTTAGCATCTGCTGGAATCACATATAGCAAAACAGAATTTCGTTCAATATGTCTTAAGAAATAATGACCAAGTCCTTTTCCCTGAGCAGCACCTTCAATAATTCCTGGAATATCGGCCATTACAAAAGAACGGTAATCGCGATAGTGTACAATCCCTAAGTTGGGCTTTAAGGTTGTAAACTCATAGTCAGCAATTTTGGGTCTAGCCGATGTCAAAGCAGCTAAGAGTGTTGATTTTCCAGCATTAGGAAATCCTACCAAACCTACATCTGCAAGTAATTTCAATTCTAAAGTAACAAAACGTTGTACACCCTTCATACCCGGTTGGGCATATCGAGGAGTTTGTCTTGTTGAAGATTTAAAGTGCCAGTTCCCACGACCACCAAGTCCACCTTTAACCAAAATCACTTCCTGATCTTTCTCTGTAATTTCAAAAAGCACATTTTCAGTTTCAGTATCCTTAACAACAGTTCCTAAAGGAACGTCAATAAATATATCTTCTCCTTGAGCTCCTGAGCTTCTATTTTTACTACCGTGCATTCCATGTTCAGCACCAAAATGCTTTTTGAATTTAAACGAATACAAGGTCCAAAGATTCGGATTTCCTCTCAAGATAATGTGGCCTCCTCTACCTCCATCACCTCCATCTGGTCCTCCTTTGGTAATATATTTTTCTCGGTGTAGGTGTATCGACCCCTTACCTCCGTTACCAGAGGTCAGTGCTAGCTTTACATAATCTACAAAATTTCCTTCAGTCATTGTATGGTTTTAGAAACGGTCAATAATGGAGGTTAATCGAGCCGTTATTTCGTCGATTGTTCCAATCCCATTAACACTATGAAATTTACTTTGGTCTGTATAAAAGCTGCGTAATGGTGCGGTTTTTTGATTGTATTCGTCAAAACGATTTCTAATTTTAGCTTCATCCTGATCGTCAGAACGTCCGCTTGTTTCTCCTCGTTTCA
>PXYQ01000063.1 GCA_003023645.1 Candidatus Arcticimaribacter sp.
TGGAAACAATGCTTTAGCAATTTCTCACGCAACTCAAGGAATCTCCTCAAGAGCAAGTGACTTAGTTACTCAACAAGGAAATGCACAATACAACAGAAACTTAATGTATCAGTTCGTTATTGACCAAAGACAAGATTACTTGGTTGCTACGGATTCGCATTTAGCTAATTTATTAGATGGTACTGTTGCAAGAGCGTTAACAACTCCTGGTAATAGCCTTGTATATGCTAGTTATTTCCTTGCAGATGGTACTCCTGGAGATCCTTCTTACCGTACATTAATCAACACTGATGAAGGCGGAAGATATGCTCCAACTGCATCTATGCCTATTGCAACTTATTACGAAAATGAATTAATTCTTGCAGAGGCTAAGCTTGGTAGTGATGATACGGGTGCTAGAGGGCATTTGAACAACGTAAGAACAGTTTTAGCTGCTCAATACGGTTCTGATGCTACAGGATTTCCTGCTTCATCTTCAACTGGTGCTGCTCTAAAGAAAGAAGTTTTGGAAGAAAAGTACATCACTTTAATTGGTGAACTAGTTGCTTACCATGATTTGAGAAGAACAGGTAACTTTATCGGTGTTCCTAACAAACTTACTGGAGATAAATCGGCTACTGGATACCCACAACGTTTCCTTTATCCACAAAATGAAGTAGATACAAATTCTAATGTACCTTCTCCATTACCAACATTTTTCCAAACGACAACTTTATTCTAGAAATCGTTTAGACACTAAATTAAACCCGCCTATATGGCGGGTTTTTTTATGCTCTAATTTCATATACAAACGCTTAAAAACAACTAGCTTTGTTAAAATTTTAAAATGGATACACAAGAAATCTTTGGCGTTCGTGCCATCATAGAATGTATAGAGGCAAATCAAAATCTTGAAAAGGTTTATTTGTTAAAAGACCAAAGAAGTCCCCTTTTTAAACAACTAGAAAATTTACTTCGAGAAAAAAAAGTAGCACACAGCTATGTACCCATAGAACGTCTCGACCGTTTTTCAAATAAAAACCATCAAGGTGCTGTCGCAACTATTTCCCCTATTTCGTACTGGGATCTAGAACTTTTAATCGAAAAAGTACTTAAAGAAGATAAAACACCTATTTTCCTTTTACTCGATAACATTACCGACACTCGAAATCTAGGTGCTATTATTCGTAGTGCGTCTGCTACCGGAGTTGCGGGCATTATCTTGCCACAGACTGGAAGTGCACGAATCAATTCCGACACCATCAAAACCTCAGCAGGGGCTTTGTTTACTGTACCCATTGCCAAAGTAGACCATCTAAAAGATGCGATCTATCTTTTACAAGCACATGATGTAGAACCTGTAGCTATTTCTGAAAAAGCGGAAGCAATGATTTATGACCTCGATTTTAAAAAACCAATAGCCCTCATCATGGGATCTGAAGAAAAAGGAATCTCTAAAGGGATTTTAAATATCGTTTCCGAAAAAGCAAAGCTCCCTATGGAAGGCGTTATTGCTTCACTAAATGTTGCTGTTGCTTGCGGATCTGTTCTTTACGAAATTATCCGACAACGAAAATTCTCCTAAGTTGAGTATATTAGTGCTATGATAGCACCTCTGGCTGAACGCATGCGTCCAAAAGTAATTGACCACTATGTGGGGCAACAACATTTGGTTGGACCTCAAGGTGCAATACGACCCATCCTAAAAACAGGACAACTCCCGTCTTTGATACTCTGGGGGCCTCCAGGGACCGGAAAAACAACTTTAGCTACGCTTATGGCGAAAGCTAACGATCGTCCCTTTTACAGTCTTTCTGCCATAAACTCTGGGGTTAAAGAAGTTCGAGAGATCATTGAAAAGGCAAAAAACAGTGGGGGTCTGTTTACACAAAAAGGACCTTTACTCTTTATAGATGAAATTCATCGCTTCAGCAAATCACAACAAGATTCTCTTTTGGGTGCTGTAGAAAAAGGATACGTAACGCTGATTGGAGCAACAACAGAAAATCCAAGTTTTGAGGTTATCAAAGCCCTACTATCTCGATGTCAAGTCTACACCTTAAAGCCTTTAGAAACGGAAGATTTACAACTACTTCTAAATCGAGCTATCGAGGAAGATGACCTTTTAAAGCAAAAAAAAATAACCTTGATCGAAGATCAGGCGCTCTTAAAACTATCGGGGGGTGATGCTCGGAAAATGCTATCACTGCTCGAATTGGTTATCATGAGTCAGGAAGATGATGAAGTCAATATTACAGATGAAATTGTACTACAAAAAGCACAAACAAAAACAGTTCTTTTTGACAAAGATGGAGACCAACACTACGATATCATTTCGGCCTTCATCAAATCGATTCGTGGAAGCGATCCAAATGCTGCTGTATACTGGTTAGCACGATTAATAGAGGGAGGTGAAGATGTGAAATTCATTGCTCGTCGGTTGTTAATTTTAGCTTCCGAAGACATCGGAAATGCCAATCCAACGGCGCTTGTTTTAGCAAACAACACCTTTCAGGCTGTTGCTGCCATTGGTTATCCGGAAGCTCGGATAATTTTAAGTCAATGCGTGATTTACTTAGCTACTAGTCCTAAAAGTAATGCAAGCTATATGGCCATCGGTAAAGCACAACAAATGGTTCAAGACACTGGAAGTTTACAGGTGCCTTTACCACTTCGAAATGCTGCAAGTAAACTAATGAAAGATTTAGATTATGGAAAAGGATATGAATACGCTCATGATCATGATTTAAATTTCGCTGAACAAGAATTTTTACCCAAAGAAATAAATCAGACAAAATTGTATGAACCCGGCCAAAACACAAAAGAAGAAGCAATCCGTACATTCCTAAAAAAACGTTGGAAAGAAAAGTACGGCTACTAATGTTTTTTCCAGAAGAAGGGTGTGAACAAAATTAGAACGGTAAATAATTCCAACCTGCCTAAAAGCATTAAAAAAGAAGCCCACCACTTACCAAACTCAGGTAATTCGCTATAAGAAAATGCTGGTCCATAATTCCCTAACGCTGGGCCTACATTACCCAAACTTGAAGCCGCTACTCCTATTGCAGATTCGAAGTCTAATCCTAAGGCTCCAAAAACAAGAGCCCCAAAAATAAAGGACAACATATAGAGAATAAAAAAGGCATAAATATTATATACAACCTCTTCTTTCAATATGGAACCGTTGTGTCTAGGTTGTAAGATAGCATTTGGATGAAGTGCCCGTTTGAATTCTAAAAATCCGCTTTTAATCATCAGCATATGACGTACACCTTTTACTCCTCCAGAAGTAGATCCAGCTGAGCCACCCATAAACATTAAACCAAAAAATACAATGGTTAAAAAAGGTGTCCATGCTGTAAAATCAGCAGTGACAAAACCAGTCGTTGTTATGACGGCTACAACTTGAAAGAATGCATGGCGAAAAGAGCTTTCAAGAGTTCCAAAAATTTGAGGATGATCGAATGAACTTAGTGTCAAATCTACTTTGCTGTATAAAACAAGTGCAACAAACAGAGTTGAAATCCCGATAAAGGTTATGAAAAATTTAAATTCCTGGTCTCTGAATATTTTTCGAATCTTTCCTGTGAAGGCAAAATAACTCAACACAAAATTTGTTCCCGCAATCAGCATAAAAAAAGTAATGATGTATTGGATTACTGGAGTATCGTTCCAATGCGCGACGCTATTATTTTTAGTTGAAAAACCACCTGTCGAAAGCGTACTCATAGCGTGATTGATCGCATCAAAGAAGCTCATCCCAGCGACCGATAAAAGTATGGTTTCTGCCAAGGTATATCCTACATATATAAACCACAAGCGTTTTGCAGTATCTGTAATTCTTGGGTGCAACTTGTCACTACTTGGTCCAGGTGCTTCAGCTGCAAACAATTGCATTCCACCAATACCCAAGAGAGGTAAGATGGCTATAGCCAATACAATAATCCCCATACCACCAATCCAATGTGTTGTGCTGCGCCAAAATAAAACTCCTTTTGGTACAGATTCAATATCATTAAGAATAGTCGATCCAGTTGTGGTATAGCCCGACATGGTTTCAAAGAAAGCACCGGAGATGTCTGGGATAACACCAGTAAATAGATACGGTAACATTCCGGACAAAGACATTAAGACCCATCCAAAACTAACGATTATATAACCTTCTCGTTTTTGAATTTGTTTGGTGTGATTTCGTGATAAAAGCATAATAAAAACACCCAGAAACAAAACTAAAAAAGCAGATAGCGTTAACTCAAAAGTCACTCCATCATGGGTTATGAGACTAACCAAAGAAGAAAGTAACATGAATCCGCCATTAAACAGGAGCAAGACTCCCATAAGGTTGGCTATGATTTCTTTATTAATTTTATGCATTCTATAAGAATAAGCTTTCTACTTTTCGAATCGCTCTTGGAAGACAACAAACAACAACCCGATCTCCAGCTTCAATAGTATAATCGCCAAGTACAATAAGTCCTTCGCCATTTTTTATAACACCTCCAATGGTAGCCGATCGAGGAAAGTCAATATCACGAATATCCAAGCCATTTACCTTAGATTCTGGTTTAACTATAAACTCTAAAATCTCAGCATTCATATTGGTTAGTGTAGTCATATCGACAACCTCTCCCCTTCTGATGTATCTAAAGATCGTGTTTGCAGTTAATAATTTTTTATTGATCAAAGTATCAATTCCTATGGAGTGGGATAACTGAAAATAATCCATGTTCTCTACCAAAGCAATTGCCTTTTTCACCTTCTTAGATTTTGCCATCAGACAGGACATGATATTCGTCTCCGAATTTTCGGTTACCGAAATAAAAGCATCCATGGTGTCAATATCTTCTTCATCCAAAAGCTCAACACTCCTTCCGTCGCCATGAATAACCATTGCATCTGGAAGTTGATCCGCTATTTCAAACGCTTTGGCTTTGTCTTTTTCTACTACAGTAACTTTGAATTTCTTTTCGCACAACTCACGCGCAGTGTTCAAACCAATTTTCCCGCCTCCTAAAATCATTACATTTTTGATTGACTCTTTGGTCTTCCCCGTAAGTTTATAGAGCTCCTCTACCCCTTCTTTCAAAGTAATAAAGTACACTTGATCATTGGCCTCAAATAGGGTGTCTCCTCTGGGAATGATTGTATATTGTGTGCCTTTACGCTGTAATGCAATTGGCATAAAATGAATATCAGGGAATATGGTAGCCGCTTCCTTTACAGACTTTCCTACAAAAGGGACCGAAGGGTCAAGCGTGGTACCTATAAGCGTTAAAGCTCCGTTTTCAAATTCATAGCTGTCACTAAAAGCAGACTGATCTAATAGTTGTTGAATTTCAACAGCGGCCAATTCTTCAGGAGAAAAAAGCTCATCGACCCCTAAATCAGAAAAACTAACTCCATCAGATGCATTGATGAATTCGATACTAGAAATTCGTGCTATGGTTTTTTTACACCCCAATTGTTTTGCCAAAGCGCAGATGGTGATGTTCGTTGTTTCTTGCGAAGTAACCGAAATAAAAAGGTCAGAGTTGCCTACATTGGCTTCTCGTATGAGCGACAAAGAACACGCATCTCCCTTTATGGTCTTGATGTCTAAGTTGTTTTCGGCATAATTGAGACGTTCCTTATCGGTGTCGATAAGAGTAATATCTTGGGATTCAAAAGAAAGAAGTTTAGCAAGATGAAATCCTACTTCTCCAGCCCCTGCGATAATTATTTTCATAGAGTAATATTCAATAAACTCAGGACAAATATACTAATTAGTTTAGAGTTAGCTTGTAAAACTGGAGATCCCAAAAATAAATTTACCATTGCAGCTCATTTAACGACAAATAAAAGAGATAAATAGGGGGTGAAAATTTCTTCATTATCTATCTTTGTCTTCTATGAAAAAGAGCGTTACACCGTACAATCAAGAAGATTCTAAGAAAAAGCAAGTCACTGAAATGTTTGATGGCATCTCGACTGAATACGACGCATTGAATCGAAAAATATCTCTTGGTATTGATGTTAAATGGAGAAGAAGGGTCGTTGATCTTTTGATTCCTAA
Organism: Candidatus Arcticimaribacter sp.; assembly: GCA_003023645.1. Taxonomy (GTDB): domain Bacteria; phylum Bacteroidota; class Bacteroidia; order Flavobacteriales; family Flavobacteriaceae; genus Arcticimaribacter. The sequence continues at coordinate 6,032 of PXYQ01000063.1, forward strand.
AAAACCAGAAAGCATTTTAGATATTGCCACTGGAACAGGTGATTTAGCGCTTGCGCTTACCGCCACTAATGCTTCAAGGATTGTAGGACTCGATATTTCTGCAGGGATGCTTTCCGTTGGGAAAGATAAAGTGAAAGCGAAGAATCTAGATAACACCATCGAAATGGTTATTGGCGACAGCGAAGCTTTGACTTATGAAGAAAATTCTTTTGATGCAGTTACAGTGGCCTTTGGGGTTCGGAATTTTGAAAATTTAGAACTGGGGCTTTCTGAATTATTTAGAGTACTAAAACCGGGAGGAACTTTAGTAGTTTTAGAAACCGCGGTACCAACGCGTTTTCCTTTTAAACAGGGATATAAATTCCATACTCAAGTCATCATTCCACTTATGGGTAAACTCTTTACTCGCGATCAAGCTGCCTACAAGTATCTCTCAGATTCGGCTGCTGTTTTTCCGCATGGAAAGCAGTTCAACAATATTTTAGAGAAAATGGGGTTTATAGAAGTAGAAGACAGTCCACAAACCTTAGGGGTTGCCTCAATATATTGTGCCACAAAACCTTAATCTCCCCAGAGCGGCATTTCTAACACTTAGCCTTATTCTTTTAGGAATAACGGTTGGAAACGCTCAATACCCTAGTGTAACTGAACGGGTTCAAAATCTTCAAGATTTTGATGAACGATTTTTACATTACGGATATTATTTTGGTCTCAACCAATTTGGCTTTAAGTTTGAATATGAAAAAACATATTCAGCTCCATTTTTTTTAAATGGTCGTGGATTACCCGATATTGAGCTTGTAAAAAATTATGGCTTCAACGTAGGCTTGATTGGAGATATGCGGATTAATAAGTTTTTGAACCTTCGCTTTGAGCCCGGTTTATATTATAATCAACGAGACTTTATTTATCCAGACGCAACACCGGGACTCAGTACAGATCAAGATTACCTGCGTGAAATTAAATCAACCTACATCCACTTGCCTTTATTAATAAAGTTCAGCGCCTTGCGAGTAAATAATTTCAAACCTTATTTAGTCGGAGGTATTTCTACTTCTTTCAATTTATCGAGTAACAAAAAAAGTAACGACGATAATTCCAATAATGTATTTCGTGTGATTAGTCAAACCTATAATTATGAAATTGGGTTCGGAGTTGACTTTTATCTCCCTTATTTTAAGTTTTCGCCATCCATTCGAGGTCTTTTTTCCATAGACAATGAACTGATTCAAGATGTTGATCCAATGAGTCCATGGACATCAAATATCAACAATTTGTTTTCTCAAGCCATACTCATCAATTTTACTTTTGAATAACTACGTTCTGAACGCTTGTCCTAAAACGATAGCGGCAGCTATGGCTACATTTAAGCTTTCAGCTCCTTCTTCTGCGCCGAAACGAGGAATTGTTATGGCATGCTTGATATACGTTTTCACTTCTTCAGAGATCCCATGTGACTCACTACCCAATAACAGTATGCCTTCAGGATCCAATGGCAAGTCATAGACAGAGCTACCTGTTAATAAGGTTCCGTATATCGGTTTGTCTGTATTCTTTAAAAAAGAGACTAAGTCTGTATACACACAATTCACTTGAGACAAAGAACCCATCGTGGCCTGAACAACTTTTGGATTATAACAATCGACCGTATCCAAAGAACAAATTAGAGTAGCTATTCCAAACCAATCGCAGAGTCTGATTATTGTTCCTAGATTACCTGGGTCGGTTACTCCATCTAATGCTAGAATCCTTCCTTCGTGAGAAAAAGACTGCTGCAGCGGAATACGAAAAACACCTAAAACCGAACTGGGCGATTTTAACGAACTCATGCGTTCCATCTCTTTTGAACTAATTAGTTTTTCCTCCGCATTTCCAAAAGATTGTGTAGCATAAATACGTTCGGATACCCAGCCAGATTTCAATAAATCGCGAACTGTTTTCTCACCCTCTGCAACAAAGAGTTGAAGCTCTTTTCGATCCTTCTTATTTTGTAAACTTTTGATTCGCTTGATTTCATTCTTCGTAATCATAAATGATGTATTTTTGCCTTAAATTAGGTTTCACTTTGAACGGAAGGCTCACAAAAATAATCATTCTAAGCATGTTATCCTTATGCTTCTACAAATGTAGTAGCACAAAAAACATTGCACCCTCTCAAAGCGTTCTAGTTCGAGAGGCATTTCTTAAGAATGGAACACCTATAAAACGTGACCTTGCTAAACAACTTAGCGTTTACCCTCCCAACACACAAGTTTTTGGAATTCCAGTCAAACTACATATCTATAACCTTGCTAAAGAAAACCCAGATAGTTTGTTTAGTGGTTGGATGAACAAAAAGCCAAAACGATTTGAACGTCTGACAAAAATATATTCTGAAAAACAAGTTAATCAGCTTAAGAAATACAAAAGGAATTTTAATTTTTGGCTCAAAAAATCAGGTGAACCTCCTTCGATCTTCTTTGAAAACAACAGTAGCAGCACTTCTAAGAGGTTAGAACAATATTATAAAAACAAAGGTTTTTTCAACACCTCTGTACTTACATCAATAGATACCATAGCGCACCAAAAAGTCAAGGTTACCTACGAAGTTAAAACTGGAGAATCATTTGTTGTAGACCAAAAAACAGAAAACATTGCCTCTGCAGACCTGGATTCGATTTACCGGAAAAACACAGAAAACAGTTTCATTAAAGAAGGAGAAGTTTTTGAAGTTGAAAATTTCAACAAAGAACGAGATCGCTTGGTACAGTTATTCCGAAACAACGGTATAGAAAATTTTCAGCAAAAATCAATTCGTTTCAAAGCCTACCTCGACAGTCTAGGTGAAGACCTTAAAATACCTGTAGGTATTGTAATCCAAAATGAGGCAAAACGAGACCAAAACAACATTGTTGAAATTCCATATGTAGTTCAGAAGGTTAACAAAATTAAACTCTTCATAGAAGATCCAAATAAAGAATTTTCAGCTTATACGGATACAATTCAATTCAATTCGTTGACCATACTATCCGACGGAAAGTTGAACTACAAACCTAAAACACTCGCAAGTGGTGTATTCATCAAAGAAGGTCTTCCTTATAGCGATCAAGACCGATCAGATACTTATCGATATTTTTCTGATCTCCGTATTTTCAAATATCCTAATATCGATTTTTCTACAGACCCAAAAGACTCACTTGGTTTAATCTCTTCTATTTATCTTACTCCAAGGGAACCTTTTTCTGTTGGTTTTGATTTAGACCTTTCACATTCCAACATTCAGTTTTTTGGAATCAGTCTTGGGAGTTCTGTCATTAGTCGGAATGTATTTAAAGGAACTGAAACTCTAGAGCTGGGTTTAAAAGGGACCATCGGTGCTTCAAAAGATGTTGCAGACAAAAACGATGACTTTTTTAATATTTTTGAATTTGGAGGCGATTTAAAACTTCGAATCCCTAGAATGATTTTTCCTTTTAACGGCCCACTCTTTAAAAATTATTTTGAAAAGCCCAGTACCAACATCATTATTGGTACTTCATTTCAACAAAATATTGGTTTAGATAAGCAGAACTTTGTAGGAACATTAGAATATCAATGGAGTAAAAACAAAACACATAAATACAATTTCAAACTGTTGGATCTTGAGTTTGTGAACAACAAAGCCATTGCTAATTATTTTAATGTGTATCGTAATTCATACGACCGCCTAAATAGCATTGCACAGCAAATCCGATACGACTCTGAATTTGTTTTAGACAACAATCTGGTGATTCCAAAAGGAACAACAGAATTCATAAACCAAGTGATCCAAGGAGAAACAAGAATAGAGCGTGAAGATCAGCTTTATCGTGATGTTCGTGTAATTCAGGAGCGAGAAACCAGACTTACATCAAACAACTTAATTACAAGTTCTGCTTTTAGCTTTAACATGAATACACAAGAAAACATCTTTGATGAGGATTTTTCTCAGTTCCAATTAAAGGTTGTTTCCAGTGGAAATCTTTTAACTGGATTACTGAATCTATCTGGAAAAGAAAAAAACGAAGATCAAGTGTATGAGTTTCTTGACGTGATTCCATCTCAATTCATCAAAACCGAATTTAATTTCATTAAACATTGGAGTGTTGGTAAAGAGCAAGTATTGGCTATGCGCTTATTTTCTGGAATTGCTATTCCTTATGGAAATTCTAACAACATACCCTTTACACGCTCTTATTTTGCTGGAGGGTCCAATGACAATCGAGCATGGAAAGCTTACAAACTAGGACCTGGAGTTGGCGAAAATTCAAATGAATTCAATGAAGCTAACTTTAAAATAGCTTTCAATCTAGAATATCGATACACAATTTTAGGTCCACTTAAAGGTGCTTTCTTTATAGATGCTGGAAATATCTGGAATGCTTTAGACAATATCGAAGACCCTAAACAACGTTTCGACGGCTTCGAAGATCTTAATGAAATAGCAATTGGAACCGGTTTTGGCTTACGCTATGATTTCGACTATTTTGTGTTTCGCTTAGATTCTGGCTTTAAAACTTACGATCCTTCACAAATAAAGGCAGATCGTTGGGGAAAACAGATTTCTTTTCGAAGAACTGTATTCAACATCGGAATAAATTATCCCTTTTAAAAAAAACTACTACATTTGGTGCTTCAAAATTGAAAACAAAATAACAATCTTATGAGTTCAACAATTCCCTCTGGTGTAATTACAGGAAAACAAGTTCAAGAAGTTTTTGCTTTAGCAAAAGAAAAGAAATTTGCACTCCCTGCAGTAAATGTAATTGGAAACAATACAGTGAACACAGTTCTTGAAACTGCAGCAGAGCTCAATAGCCCTGTTATTATTCAGTTCTCAAACGGAGGTGCAATTTTCAATGCTGGAAAAAGCTTAGACAATACAGATCAAAAGGCTGCTATTGCTGGTGCAGTTGCTGGCGCAAAACACATCCATGAATTAGCTGATGCTTACGGAGCTACAGTTATTTTAAATACAGATCACTGTGCAAAGAAACTTTTACCTTGGATCGATGGTTTGCTCGATGCAGGAGAAAAATTTTATGCTGAGACTGGAAAATCCCTTTACAGCTCGCATATGATTGACCTTTCTGAAGAGCCTTTAGAAGAAAATATTGCGATTTGTAAGACTTACTTAGAGCGTATGTCAAAAATGGGAATGACTCTAGAAATTGAATTAGGAATTACTGGTGGAGAAGAAGATGGTGTTGACAATAGTGATATTGATGTATCTAAACTATATACCCAACCAGAAGAAGTTGCTTATGCTTTTGAAGAGTTGAGAAAAGTAAGTGACCAATTTACAGTTGCTGCTGCATTCGGAAACGTACACGGTGTATACAAGCCAGGTAATGTAAAGCTTACTCCAAAAATTCTAAAAAACTCACAAGAGTATATCAGTACAAAATACGATTTGCCAGAAAATACAGTAGATTTTGTATTCCACGGTGGATCTGGTTCAACTGTGGAAGAAATTCGTGAAGCAATTGGATATGGTGTAATCAAAATGAATATCGATACCGATCTTCAATTTGCTTTTACTGAAGGTATTCGTGACTATATGGTAGAAAACATTGACTACTTAAAAACTCAAATTGGAAACCCAGAAGGAAAAGATCAACCCAATAAGAAAAACTACGATCCAAGAAAATGGTTACGTATGGGGGAACAAACGTTCAAACAAAGATTAATTCAAGCATTTGAAGATCTAAATAATATCAATACATTAGCCTAATCAAAACGGAATAAATGAGTTGGTTTAAACGTAGTGAACAGGGAATTCAAACCCGAACAGAAGAGAAAAAAGATATTCCAAAAGGACTCTGGTACAAGACTCCTACTGGTAAAATCATAGAAACTCAAGAACTTGCAGATAATTTTTATGTAAGCCCGGAAGATGAATATCATGTTCGTGTTGGCAGTAAAGAATATTTTGAAATTCTTTTTGATGATAACCACTTTAAGGAAATCAACACCGATATTGTTTCTAAAGATTTCTTAAAATTCAAGGATACCAAGAAGTATAGTGATCGCTTAAAGGACACCACAAAAAAATCT
>PXYQ01000064.1 GCA_003023645.1 Candidatus Arcticimaribacter sp.
ACTAAGCTTTTTCAAAAAAGGTGAGTGCATTTTTGTTTTCCCCCATATTCAAATAAGCCATGCCAGAGCCAAAGTATTCTTGGTCAAGCTTTGTTTTACCAATTGCAATTGCTATCTGAAAATTAGAGTTTGCTTTAATATAGTTTTCTAAACGTAATTCAATTTCGCCAATGTAAGTGTAGAATTTGTAGTTTTCAGGATTTAACCTCAGCGCTTTTTTAAAATGTATAGATGCTAGTTTCAAGGAGTCAATATTAAAATAACATATCCCAAGCATTTCTTGATTATATACTTCTTTAGGGTAAATACTGTCTTGTTTTTTTAAGATTAGAACGGCTTCGTTATATTTTTTTTCACGTCTAAGATGATTGATTTTCAATCGATTCAAATTCATGTGATTAGGTTCGATTTTCAATCCTTTCTCAGTGAATATTGCGGTTGAGTCTTTGATTTTAACTGCATTGAAAGTTAGTGCTAGTTTATAAATTGTATTTAGATTTAATGAGTCAATTTCAAATGCGGCTAAGTAGGCATCAAGAGCACTGTACGGTTTCTTTTTTAATCCATAGGTCAATCCTAATTGATAGTAGTAATTTGCAATAGTTGAATCTTTTTCGATCAAATTTTTAAAAATATCGATGGCTTCCTCTGTTTTCCTTTGTGATAGATATAGTTTGCCTAAATTATATTGAACAAATAAATTCTCATTATCTTCTACAATTAATGACTTGTAAATTTCAATTGCCTCTCGATACTTCTTTGATTTATTTGAAATGTGAGCAAGACGTATCTTTGCAAGATAATCACTACCTTTTTCTAGTACTTTTTTGTAATACACTTTGGCTTGATTATATTCTTCTAGACGATAATATATATCAGCTATTTTATGATTCGTTTCTTTTGTGGCATTATCATTTGATTTTAAAAGCGTTAATGCTCTTTGATACTGCCCCGTTGTTATGAGTTTGTCAATTTGTGGCGGATCAACTTTTTGAGCAAAAGAAACTTGAGTTGCTAACGAAATGATGAAGTATATTCGGAGGTAATGCATAGTAAATCGATTTAGAAACGTTTCTATTTAAAACTATAACTTTAGAGCATTTTATTTTATATTTAACATATTGTATATAATTACCGTCACAAAAACAATGCCCATATGAAAACTATAAACCTCTTCGTTTTAAATACGCTGTTTGCATGTTCCCTTTTAGCGCAGGAACGTCAAATACCCATCGATACTCTTGTCACAACAAATCACAGCACAACAATAAAAGGCGCTGCGGTCAACTATCAGGCACAAACAGGTACCCAGCCGGTTTGGGATGAAGATGGAAAACCCATTGCTACCCTTTTTTATACCTACTATAAAAGAACTAATGATAAAAGTAAAGCCAAACGACCCATCATTTTTTCTTTTAATGGCGGACCTGGCTCTGCTTCTGTTTGGATGCATGTTGCTTATACTGGTCCAAAAGTTTTACGTATTGATTCGGAAGGCTACCCTGTTCAGCCCTATGGTTTTCAGACCAATCCATACTCCATATTAGATGTTGCCGATATTGTATTCATCAATCCAGTGAATACAGGTTATTCCAGAATTGTTGAGTACGAAGGCGAAAAAGAAAAGAAGGAAACCTTTTTTGGAATCAATGAAGATGTCAAATACCTAGCCGAATGGATGAATACCTTTGTCAATAGAAAACAGCTTTGGGAAGCGCCAAAATACATCATTGGAGAAAGTTACGGAGGAACACGAGTAATGGGACTTTCGTTGGCTTTACAAAATCAGCAGTGGATGTATTTGAATGGTGTGATTATGGTTTCTCCAGCAGATTACAAAGTGTTGCGTGTTGGTGGACCCGTTTCTTCTGCATTGAATTTACCATATTATACAGCAGCAGCCTGGTATCACAAACAGCTCCCTCCTGAACTTCAGAATAAGGATTTGACCGAAATACTTCCTGCAGCCGAAAAGTTTGCAATTGATGAACTTACTCCAGCGTTGATTCGTGGTGGTTTTTTAAGTCTAGAAAAAAAACAAAAGATAGCAAAGCAAATGGCTTTTTATTCGGGGCTTAGTGAGGAAGTAATACTACAGCACAATCTTGATGTGCCCAACTCATTTTTCTGGAAAGAGCTTTTACGAGATGAAGGAAAAACTATAGGTCGCTTGGATTCTCGATATACCGGAATTGATAAAATGGAAGCTGGTATGCGCCCAGATTATAGTCCAGAGTTAACCTCTTGGTTGCATTCATTTACACCAGCAATTAATCACTACATCCGAAAAGAGTTGAACTTCAAAACAGATATGAAATACAATATGTTTGGTCCCGTTCGCCCTTGGAATAATGATAATGATAACACACGTGATAACCTAAGACAAGCCATGGCTCAAAATCCTTATTTAGAAGTGCTGATTCAATCGGGTTATTACGATGGAGCAACGACCTATTTCAATGCCAAATACACCCAATGGCAGGTAGACCCTAGTGGAAAAATGAAAGACCGTTTTCATTTCGAAGGTTATCGTTCGGGTCATATGATGTATTTGCGTCGTGAGGATCTAATCAAAGCCAATGAGGATCTTCGAATCTTTATTAAGAATTCAGCAGCAAACGGAAAACCAGCGAAATACTAAGCGAGAAGTTTAATTTTCCGTTTCCATTCTCGGAGTCCGTAAAATGATAATGCAAAGTAGAGTAGGGTTAAAATAAAGTAGATGTATAGCTCTTTGTTGAGGTACAGCCCTAGGGTTACACCATTGACTATGATCCAATAATACCAGCCGCTTAGGATTTTCTTAGCTTCAAGATAACTTGCTATAAAACTAAAAATTGTAGTAAAGGCATCGAGATAGGGGTTACTGGCTTCTGTGTAATTACTCAGAACATAGCCCAGAAAAAGAGCAGTAATGACACCCAGGAAGATATAGCTGAGGTGTCTTTTGGGAAGCACATCAATGATTGGTAGTTCTTGCGTATTACCTTTTGAATTCCAAAGGCGATAGCCATAAAATCCAATGAGTACGTAATAGCAATATAATATGGATTCGGCATAAAGTCCTATTCGATAGAATAAAAAGATACTAACCAAAGAGCCCGTAATCCCAAAAAACCAGCAGTAGATATTTTCCTTTATCAATAAAATCAGAAAGGTAAGACTCAGTCCAACTGCTACAATTTCGAGTAGTAAATTCATTGGGCTAAAATAAGGACAAATCTTGTTCCTTATGAAATCTGCTCCTCCAAATTTTACTCCTGCAAAATTCTGTGGAATGACTTATTTTTCCAGCCCTTGATTCCATGCTGTAGTAAATTCAGTATGGACAACATTTTCTTTTTTAAACGCCCCTTTTTGAATTTGCGATAAACGTTCTTTTTGTCGGGGACTCAAAAACACTTGAGTAGCCTTTCGATTCCCTAAAGCACTGTTGATTTTTGTCTTTTGAACTTCGGTTAGCGGGAGGTATTTATAATCGGTATGTTGTAAGTAGTAGTGTACGTCGTTAGATGCTAGTTTGTATGTGGCGCTTTTAAGAGGACTACAGTCGTTTTTTTTAGCATAAGCGGTAAGTTGTTCATCTTGAATCAATCGACTGTCATATTGCACCTTAACAACTTCAGAATGATTGCTAAAACCAGCTTGGGTACTGAGAACGCCATCCAAGGCTCCCAAAGCTTTTTCTCCACTCCAGAAGCAGTACATTTTAAAGGTCTTTTCTTTGATGTTTGTGGAAACCAATCGGTCGAGTTCTTGTTCTAATAAGGTTAAATATTCTGGCACTTCTTTTTTGCTTTTAAGTAAAGACGCTATCATTCTCTTGCATAGAGTTAAAGCTGAATAATCATTTCCGATTCGTTTAACCACATCTTTTCCTTGCTCATCTACAATACGTACAACGGGATTATTCCAACTGGGCTCACCATATTGATCTAAAACCTTTTTGTCTTTTCCTCCTTTATTATTAAAAATTGCAAGCGGTACAAAAAGGGACTCAATTGCTTCTACCATCAAAGGATGACTCAAAACATTGTGACCATAATTTCTGCAGGTCGAACATCCCGGAACTTCTTGAAAAAGAAGCAATACATCTTTGCCTTCTTCGGAAGCAACTGCTAAGGCTTTGTCATAATCTCGATACCAATGTACTTGCCCGAGCTCTTCGCTTTGCTCGATGCGCTGTTGTGCAAATAGAGCAATACTTGCGAATAAGGAAAAAAAAATTGTTGGTATTGTTGTAGTTGTGCTTTTCATAGGTAAAACATTTAGGGTGAATGTCTTGACGAATCTATGGATTTGTTTTTTTGTACAAGAAAAATTAAGAAACCTTTAAACAAACTTTAACTACAATTGCTCCTTGAGTACTTTAATTTGATCACGTAAACTCGCAGCTTCTACAAAGTTTAAATCCTTTGCAGCAATTTCCATCAACTTTCTTGTGTCCCGAACCTTTTGTTCGATTTGTGGTTTAGTCAAATATCGAGTAGCCTCTTCCGCCGCTTTCTTAGATTCTTTTTCAGATGCAAAAGTGGCAACAGAGTTTTTTGATAACGCACTGTCCAAAGATTTGTTCAAAGCGGTAGGAACCTGATTGTGTAGTGTGTTATATTCCATTTGTTTTTGTCTACGATATGTGGTCTGATCCATTGTAAACTGCATGCTTTTCGTAATTCGATCGGCGTAAAAAATAGCCAATCCATTTACGTTTCTTGCTGCTCTACCCACGGTTTGAGTGAGCGATCGATTCGAACGTAAAAAACCTTCTTTATCGGCATCTAAAATTGCTACCAAAGATACTTCAGGTAAATCCAAGCCCTCTCTTAAGAGGTTTACTCCGATGAGAACATCGAAGACACCTTTCCTCAAATCTTGCATAATCTCTACACGTTCTAAGGTGTCTACATCACTATGAATATAGCGACAACGAATTTGTATGCGACTCATGTATTTGGTGAGTTCCTCAGCCATTCGTTTTGTGAGGGTTGTAACTAAAGTTCGTTCATCTTTTTCGTTTCTTTTGTGAATTTCTTCGATCAAATCGTCAATCTGATTTTCACTAGGACGAACCTCAATTACAGGATCGAGTAGTCCGGTAGGACGGATAATTTGTTCAACAAAAACACCTTCTGTTTTCTCCAATTCATAATCAGCAGGAGTAGCACTCACATAAAGCACTTGGTTTTGCAAGGTTTCAAACTCTTCAAACTTTAAAGGTCGGTTGTCCATTGCAGCCGGGAGTCTGAAGCCGTACTCAACCAAGTTTTCTTTTCGACTTCGATCCCCACCATACATCGCATGAACTTGTGAAATCGTAACGTGACTTTCATCGATCACCATTAAAAAATCATCAGGAAAGTAATCCAATAAACAGAAGGGTCTTGTACCTGGATTTCTACCGTCTAAATAACGAGAATAGTTTTCAATTCCAGAACAGTAACCCAATTCACGAATCATTTCCAGATCAAAATTGGTGCGTTCTTCTAAACGTTTAGCCTCTAAGTGTTTTCCAACTTCTCTGAAAAAATCAAGTTGTTTCACCAAATCATCTTGAATAGCATGAATGGCATTTTGTAATACATCCGGGGAGGTCACAAACATATTGGCAGGATAGATATTCAGCTGATCAAATTTTTCAATCCGTTCGTTAGTGATTGGATCAAAGGCTTCAATTTCTTCAATCTCATCACCAAAAAAATGAATTCTAAATGCAGTATCGGCATAACTCGGATACACATCAACCACATCACCTTTAACTCTGAAGTTTCCATGTTGAAAATCAGCCATGGTTCGGGAATATAAACTCTGAACCAATTGATGTAAGAACTTGGTTCTCGAGATGACTTGATCTCGCTTTATGGAAACGACATTTTTTTGAAATTCAGCAGGATTTCCAATCCCGTATAAACACGATACAGATGCAACAACAATAACATCTCTTCTTCCAGAGAGGAGGGAAGAGGTTGTGCTTAGACGTAGTTTTTCTATCTCTTCATTAATTGATAGATCTTTTTCAATATAAGTTCCTGTGACGGGTATATAGGCTTCAGGTTGGTAGTAGTCATAATAGGAAACAAAATATTCCACTGCATTTTCTGGAAAGAACAATTTGAATTCAGAATACAGTTGAGCCGCAAGGGTTTTATTGTGCGCCAGCACAAGAGTGGGACGATCCAGTTCTTGAACTACATTGGCTACAGTAAATGTTTTCCCTGAGCCCGTAACTCCTTGCAGAGTCATGTATTTTTCGGTCTTCGAAAATCCTTCGACCAGTTGTTTGATCGCTGTTGGTTGATCGCCAGTAGGTGAAAATTCCGAAACTAATTTAAAAGCCATTGTTTGTTTTATAAGGCTTTAAATTTAAGCAATTTGAATGTATGCGATACTAGCTTCTGCACTTCATTTTAATAAAAAGTTCAATGGAATAAAGTTAGTACCTTTGAGAAAAGCATGTCCATGGATGAAAAGTTGATTTCTAAGAAAAAGCCATTTTACCCTATCATAGAAGAGCTGAAGAAATATCTAAAGCATCACAGTCGTTGGGTCTATACCCCAGTTTATTACGAGGATCTCCTTCGGTTTTCTGGTTCTGTAGTGGTGTTCGATGAAAATGATCATGACACGCTTTGGGTACGCGTTTATTATTCGGACAGCGAACGTGTGGAAATTGATTTTAATCTTAAAAAAGTTTACGCCTTATTGCATTCTGATGGAAATGAATCAATCATGGCTTTTCTCAATATCGATGCAATTGACTATTGCACATTCGGAAATTCAAAGCCCTTTCGGGTTAAGGTGCGTAATATTTTGAATGATAATTTCACGTATTTTTACGTCAAAAAAACAGATGCTTCTCGGGTGTATGGATTGGAATTCGAACACATGCTTTCTCCACACAACCTTAACTTTTTAGTCAACGATTCTACTCTTATCGAAGAACATATTGCAGGTATTCCTGGCGATGTGTTTATCGAAAAATATTTGGATGATTGCACTCCAGCTGAGCAAGCACAGATCGCTAAAGAATATGTTAAGTTCAATGAGCGTTCAATGATTCGCCTGCTGGGCGATATGCGAGCCTATAATTATGTGGTGATCCCAACTCATGATTTTGATAAAGTTATTTATCAAATCCGAGCAATTGATTTTGATCAGCAAAGCTTTGAGGGGAAACTGATGGTGTATCGACCACAATTTTTCAAAGAAAACTATCCCATGATTTCTGTTGTGAAAAAGAAACTTTCTACAGATTCGATTATTCAATACAAAATTGAAGAGCGTTCGATCTTGGCAAAACGAATTTTAAGTGCTGGAAAACGCTTAAATAAACTCATGAAAATAATGAATGTAGATCGGGTTTCTAAGCCTGAAAACATTGAAAACCTCTCTAAAGAACTTTATAAATTCACCAAAGATGATGCTTTTAAAACATGTACCAGAATGGGCGAAGTAATGCACGCCTCGTTTTCTTTTGTACTTAGGAATTATAAAAACATGAATTTAACCAACCTAATGAATTCCTAAATTCTAATAGAAATCAGCATCATTGAAGTCGTCGATCCCTTCTTCATCTTCATCACCAAATTCATCAGACTCTTCTTCGTTTGCCACAAAATCTTTTTGAGGTGCTTCTTCTGGAACTTCACCTTGTGCAAAGATCAAGTTAGGGTAGAGGGTAGTAAGTTCATTTTCTCCAATTTCTATCAGTTCAATAAAGAATGTCCAAAGATCAAGGAAGTCGTATACGTAGATAAGATGATGATTTTCAGCATCAAAAACATCATCAATTTGTTCCTGTCCCATCGGAACAATTCCGTCATCCATATCCACTAATGGAATCTCTTCTCCCTGATCCCAATTTTCATTGGTTCTGTAAAAAGAAGCCATTTCTCGTCCTCCAAACCCAAAAGCCTGTGCAATTGCGTAATGAAAATCTTCTAGACTAGCGGCGCCTTCAATTTCAATATCTCTTAGGATATCTTCTTTAGTATCTAGAATAACTCTAAATCTATAAATCATGGGTAGAAGTGTTTATGTTCTGGTGGAACAATTGAAATAAAAAATATAGTTGAGCTCCAAATAAAAGAGAAGCTAAAAGTAAATGTAAAGGCTGTGATGCAAAAGGGAAGTCCAAATAATACATGAGTATGCCGGTAAAAACTTCGCAGATTAGTGTGAAAAGAATCCATTTAAAAACAGGAAAATTCAATTTCATTTTACGCAGCATATAAAACAAGTATCCGTTAATGAGGACTACAAGCAAGGAGAAACTGCGATGGAAATAAAATTTAAAAGGTGCTGGATTTAACCATTTTGCAGCCTGATCCAGTCCGTAAAAATCTATTTGAATATCAATGAACTGTCGAATTTGAGTTCCAATTCCAATTTGAATAAGCGTCAAAACGATAGCGGCAAAGCCTAGTTTTTTAATTAGGGATGAAGTCGTAGTTGCTTCTTTTTTATGTGGTGAGGTATAGGCATAGAGATATACCAATAGAGCAACAATAAGGAGCGCCATAACCATGTGAACAGTAATCTTGGCTGGAAGTAAATTCGAGTCAACAACAGTTTTTCCTAACCAAGCTTGGAAGCCCATTCCAAGAATTATAAGCAAGGATAGTATGGGAATTCTCTTTTTCTTTTTCCAATAGCGTATGGATAGTACGCCGACAATTAAAGTTGCTATTCCTGCCAATGCTCCAGCCAATCGATTGACAAATTCAACCCAGGTATGAAAGGCATTGAAATGTGCGTAGTCGTGTTTTGTGTAGGTTTCCCAATTCGATTCGGTATATTGTGAAGAGCTGATAAAATCAGTTTTTGCAACTCGAAGGATTTCATCTACAATAATCACTTCGCCTTCACTGTATTCGTGTTGCGAATTCCAATCCAGTTGCTCCCGTTCCGTTGGAGGAATTAAATAGCCAAAACATTTCGGCCAATCCGGACATCCCATTCCGCTTCCAGTAACTCGAACAATAGCTCCCGCTGCGATTACCATATAAACCAATACTAGTGAAACTCCTACCCAAAAACGAAAACGTGTTTTCATAGTATATTATTTTTCAATAAGTGTTAGACCCAATTTTTTTCCTTCTTCTTTCATCAACTCAAAAGCAGCTTCTGTTTCGTTGGGGATGATCCCCTCTAATATTGCTTCTTTGATCGCTTCTTTGATTTGACCAATGGCTTTCGATGGACCTAAACCAAATGATTCCATAATCTGTTCGCCTGAAACTGGAGGTTGAAAATTTCGAACATGATCCCGTTCTTCAACTTCTTCTATTTTCTTACGTACTATTTTAAAATTGTTGTGATAGCGCTCAAAGCGTTTTGAGTTTTTAGTCGTAATGTCTGCTTCACACAAGGTAATCAGATCATTGATGTTCTCGCCGGCATCGAAAATAAGACGACGTACAGCAGAATCGGTTACTAAATCTTCAGCAATAACAATTGGGCGTGAACTCATCAATACCATTTTTTGAACGAATTTCATTTTTTCATTCAAAGGCATTTTCATGCGCTTAAAGAGTTTGTATACCATTTTTGCACCTACAAATTCATGCCCGTGAAAGGTCCAACCATTTTTTTTGTGGAAGCGTTTAGTGGGAGCTTTACCAATATCGTGTAACAGAGCTGCCCAACGCAACCAAAGGTCATCCGTGGTTCGGCAAATATTATCTACTACTTCAAAGGTGTGATAAAAATTGTCTTTATGTGTCTGTCCTTCTATCTCTTCAATACCTTTTAAATCGATAAGTTCTGGGAGGAGAAGGGGGAGTAATTTCACTTCATCTAGCAGTAAAAAACCAAAAGAAGGTTGGTTGCACAGCATTATTTTATTGATCTCATCGATACACCGTTCTTTGGTGATGATCGAGATTCTATCGGCATGTTCTTTTATCGCATCCAGCGATTCTTTTTCAATTGTAAAATCCAGTTGAGAAGCAAAACGAACAGCACGAAGCATCCGTAAGGGATCATCCGAATAGGTAATTCCGGGCTCTAGAGGTGTTCTAAGGATTCCTTTCTCCAAATCTGCAAGTCCATTAAATGGATCAAGCAAAGTGCCGTAGGTTTCTTTGTTCAGGCTAATAGCCATTGCATTGATCGTAAAATCTCTACGGTTTTGATCGTCTTGTAAACTCCCTTCTGAAACTTCTGGATTCCGACTTTCGGGGGCATATGATTCTTTTCGAGCCCCAACAAATTCTAGGCTAATGTCTTCCCATTTGAGCATGGCTGTACCATAGGTTTTAAATACCTGAACTTTGGTTGCATTGGGTAACTTTTTTTGAACTTCTTGCGCGAGTTTAATTCCCGAACCGATTACCACAAAGTCGATATCAGCATTCTTTCTTTTCCGATCCAATAAATGATCTCGAACGAAACCGCCGATAACATAAGTCTCTAGTCCAAGTTCATCCGCTGTTTCACTGACAGTTTTAAAAAGCTGACTACTTAAAATTTCTTTAAAGTCCGTTTTCAACATGATTATGCTCTAAGCGTTTTAAGGGTTCCATCGGCTTCAATATATATTAAAGTCGAGGGATTGGTTCTAATTTCTTTTGTTCTCAAAGCTACGATATAGTCTACACCATCCAAAATGGGTTGGTCAATTTCATTGTATTCTTTTGGACTATCATTTCCACTGATATTAGCCGAAGTAGAAACAATAGGTTTGCCGAAATTTTGAATCAATTGCTTGCAAAATTCATCTTGTACAATCCGAATTCCAACACTTCCATTTGCTGCTGTTAGGTTGGATGCAAGACCATTTACTGTTGGATAAATAACCGTTGTCGGCTTTGAATTCAAAGCCATTGCTTTGATGTTTTCATCTAATGGGCCTGTCAGTTGTTCTAGCATCTCAAGATCAGCAACTAAACAAATCAGGGCTTTATTGTCCGCTCTTTGTTTTAGTTTATAAATTCTCTCTACTGCTTCTGACTCGGTTGCATCACACCCAATTCCCCAAATTGTATCGGTAGGGTAGAGTAGAGTTTCCCCGTTTTGTAAAGCAGTACAAGCTGCACCAACAAAAGTTTCCATTCGGTTTGAATTAATCTATACGGCTACATTATGCTCTCTGAGTGCATCATTCAAAGACGTTTTTTTATTGGTACTCTCTTTTCGTTTTCCAATGATCAAAGCACAGGGAACTTGATATTCTCCAGCAGGAAATTGCTTGGCATATGTTCCAGGAATTACGACTGAGCGTGCTGGAACAACCCCTTTATATTCAATAGGTTCATCACCCGAAACATCAATTATTTTGGTAGAAGCAGTAAGGACAACATTTGCGCCTAAGACCGCTTCACGTTCTACACGAATTCCTTCCACAACGATACAACGTGAGCCAACAAAGGCATCATCTTCGATGATTACCGGTGCCGCTTGAAGGGGCTCTAAAACTCCACCAATTCCAACACCACCACTTAGGTGAACATTTTTTCCAATTTGTGCACAACTTCCAACGGTAGCCCAGGTATCAACCATAGTACCAGAATCTACATAAGCACCAATGTTTACATAACTAGGCATTAGAATCACACCTGGTGCAATATAAGCACCTTGACGGGCTACTGCATGGGGTACAACTCGGATTCCTTTGGCAGCATAATCTTTTTTAAGCGGCATTTTATCATGAAACTCCATAGGACCAGCATGAAAAGTTTCCATCTTTTGAATGGGGAAATACAACACCACTGCTTTCTTAACCCATTCGTTTACCTGCCAACCATCGGTTGTAGGTTCAGCAACGCGGAGGTCACCTTCGTCCAATTGTTTGATTATGGAACGGATTGCATTTTGTGTTTCTTCTTGTTCTAAAAGACTGCGGTCTTCCCAAGCTGCTTCTATAATTGCTCTCATTAAAATGATCTTAAAATT
>PXYQ01000065.1 GCA_003023645.1 Candidatus Arcticimaribacter sp.
GGGCACCCGCTTCTCCTTCTACGCAACAAGCTCCTTTACATTGAGTAATATTACAGACGAAATCGCGATCCAACAGATCTTCCGAAACTAGGGTTTTTCCTATTTGTAGCATATGGTAAAGATACAATGGTTTAAGACAAAAAAGAAAGCCGTTAAGTGCTAAAAATTAGGAAAATAAAGTACTTTCGCAAAAAAAATATAATGAAAGTAAATCCCAAAGAAATTTTGACCGCCGGAATGGTTCTTTTCGCTGTCATTGACATTATCGGAAATATCCCAATAATCATTTCTCTTCGAAAAAAATCGGGCCATATTCAATCTGGAAAAGCGTCTATTGTTTCCTGTATCATTATGATTGGCTTTTTATTTTTGGGTGAAGAAATTTTGAATCTCATTGGCATTGACATCAACTCCTTTGCAGTAGCCGGAGCCTTTATTATTTTCTTTATGGCCATTGAGATGGTCCTAGGAATCAACCTTTATAAAGAAGACGATAGTCCAGCAACTGCTTCGATTGTCCCCCTCGCCTTTCCAATGATTGCTGGTGCTGGAACCATGACCTCTTTACTTTCTTTACGTGCCGAATTCGAAGTGATCAACATCATCATTGCCATTATAATTAACATTGTTTTTGTTTACATCATCTTGAAGTCATCTAAAAAGATTGAATCGGTGTTGGGTTCTTCTGGAATCAGTATTATCCGTAAAGTTTTTGGGGTTATTCTTTTGGCGATTGCTGTCAAGCTTTTCACAACGAACATTCGTCAGATGATTATATAAGAAGTGATTTACTTTTTATATAAGCTGCAGATCGTTAAATTTGCATGCAACAAAGCATATTAACTTCTTTTGATTCCAGAGATATGAAAATTTTTATCCGAGTACTGATGATTTTAGCCCTAGTGATGGCTGTATATAATGCAACAAAAGTAGATTTTGAAGCTCCACTTCAAGGAGACAGTAGTGTTGCTGTTATTGGAATTTTAGCTTCCCTTAGTGCCTTCTTGCTTTTATTCATCTTATTACTCTCTAAAAAAATAGCCGCTAAGGTTTTAAAGAGATAAAACTAATCTAGTGGTGTATGACCTAAGAGGGTTTTTGTCTTGGCAATGAAATCGTCTTGTTTGTGAATGATTTTCAAAAATGCTTCTTGGTCAAAAAGCTGTAGGGCTAAATAGGCCTTGATTGAGTTTTCAATCAACAACTCATTTCCCATACGAACAGGAACCCCTTGATTCTTGAAGAAGATCTCAAATGAGGTTAAGAGTTCTTCTTTATTGGGCAATGGATTTTGAATTAATGCAGCAACAGATTCATAAGTATAAAGCGCTCGATTCTTATCCAACTCCAAAAACACAAATCGATTGACAAGGTTGGATCGCAAAATATAGTTATCCCACTCCAAGTCTAAATCCGAAGTGCCTGGAACATATTCGTCAGGAGTAATTCCACCACCACCATAAACAGTTCTCCCGCCTGGAGTAGTGAATTGTAAAGAATCATTTACCGGAACATTGTCGCTGTCTTGTATTTCTCCAGACTCATAACGGGCTCCAATTTCATCATAATAAGAATCCTTCCCTTCTGAATAAGAGCGCTGAATGGAACGCCCCGAGGGGGTGTAATAACGAGCAGTTGTCAATCGAATTGCGTCGCCTGCTCCCAAGGGCATCTGTTGTTGTACGAGGCCTTTTCCAAAAGATCGTCGTCCTACAATCCAAGCTCGATCATTATCTTGTAAGGCACCTGCAACAACTTCGCTGGCCGAAGCGGATTGCCCATTAATCAACACGTAGACCTGACCTTTTTCAAATAATCCGCCTTCAGTTGCCAAAGCTTCTTCTCTTTCACCTTGATTGCTTTCAGTAATTACCATTACTTTTCCTTTTGGTAAAAAAGCATCGGATATTTCTTCTGCAATATGCAAATAGCCTCCCGGATTATCTCGAAGATCCAGAACCAATTGGTCGGCTCCTTGTTCTTTGAGATTGACTAATGTTTGTCTAAACTCCACCCCTGTTTTTTGAGCAAAACGATTGATTTGAATATAACCAACTCCTTCCGATAATAAATATCCATAAACAGACGGAATAGGAACTTGTCCTCGTTCCAAGTTAAATTCTAAAAACTCTTCCGTTGCTTTGCGATAAACCTGTAGTTGAACTTTGGTGTCGGGTTTTCCTTTTAAACTCCGAATGATGGAGGCACTGTTTTTGTTTTTCCCAAACAGCGTGTCTTGATCTGCCATCAGAATTCGATCTCCTGGAAGAATTCCAACTGCTTTACTGGGCCCGTTTTCTAAAACCCGCACAACACTTACCGTGTCTTGTTCCATGAAAAAACTAACGCCAATTCCAACGAATGCCCCCTGCATACTCTCAGTAATTTGCTGCATTTCTTCTTTAGGAATATATACCGAGTGGGGATCTAACTGCTCCACAACATTTGAGATCATGGTGTTGACCAAACTGTCGGTGTCGATATCATCGACATAATTGGTTTCTATATATTGTATGAATTGCTTTAGCTTCTGGCTACTGCTGATTTCAAAATTGGTCGCGTTAAAAACGATTTGCTGATTACTTCCAAGAGTAAATCCTAAGAAGACAGACAGTAAAACAGTAATCCACAGGTAGAGGTTATTATTTTTCATACGGGAAAGTTATTGGGGGAGGTGGGTGAGGTGGATTCCAGCTTTTTCTAAAAAATCAATTCCAGAAGTATCTTTGTACGCAGAAGCATATACTACACGGGTGATTCCAGATTGGTGAATTAATTTAGAACATTCTTTACAAGGCGAAAGCGTAATGTAGAGGGTTGCCCCTTTACATGACTGAGTAGAAGCTGCTACTTTAAGTATAGCATTAGCCTCGGCGTGGAGTACATACCATTTGGTATAATGTTCTTCATCTTCACATACATTTTCGAAACCAGAAGGAGTACCATTATAACCATCAGAAATAATCATGCGGTCTTTCACTATTAAAGCTCCTACTTTTTTACGCTCACAATATGAAAGCTGTCCCCAAGTTGCTGCCATCTGCAGATAAGCCTGGTCGTATTTTGTTTGTTTATCCATTACGTACAAAGGTACGAGAAATCAAACGCTGAATAAAATTTTTTATATTTGATAAATGGAAATCACCCCTTTAGACTCGAAAATAATTCTGGAAAACAGTCGTGTTTTATTACTCCCTTTTGAAAGTGAACGAAAATCTGAACTCAAAAGAATTATTTTCGATCACGATATTTGGCACTATATGGGGATAAAAATAGAAACTGAAAGCGACTTTGATTACTATGTCGATGAAACTTTGGAGTCGAAAAAACAAGGTGTATGTTACCCTTTTATTATTGTCGATAAACAAACTAATGAAGTGGCTGGAAGTACTCGCTTTGGTAACATAAATCAGAAAAGTGAAAAATGTGAAATTGGGTGGACTTGGTATGGAACACAATTTCAGGGTACAGGATTAAACAAAGCTGCCAAATACGAACTGTTGAATTTTGGATTTGAAACGCTTGGTTTTAGAAGAATTCAATTGAGTGCCGATCTCGAAAACATTCGTTCACAGAAAGCCATTGAAAAACTTGGTGCTCGAAGAGAGGGCGTTTTTAGAAACAATTATATTGACTCCGATGGGATCAGTAAAGACGATGTGTATTTCAGTATCATTAAAGAAGAATGGTCTCAACTTAAGTCAACTGTTTTTTTCGAGTTTTATTAGCTCAAGAGATATCCACAATACTTTTTTCATTATTATTTCTTCTGCCACTTCTATTTTCATAAAGATTTAATCTCCTACAAAAGAGGGGGTTTGGTTTTCATTACACCAAAAAACTAACCCTTTATGTTGATTTACTAGGTGAAATAACTCTTTTTCTCTTGTTTAATATTTTTTCATACATTAGTAATCCCAATTCTAACCAATCTAAATCAACTACTTATGAAAAAATTAATCCCTTTTTTATTGTTATCCCTTTTGTTTATATCATGCGGTGGGTATTCTCCAGAGGAACAAATGCTTTACGATTATGAAAACAAAGGGGTTCAGGAGTCTCTTGCAGTGGAATTAAGTGAACTTGATTTTCAAATACTAAAGGTTGAGATTATCGATTCCGTAATCGCGATGGATAGTCTAACTTATTTTTTTGATGTATTCAAGTCAGAATTCGAAGATGCTCTTCCCGAAATAGATGAAAATAGCTATGATAAATTGATTGAAACTTACGATTCTAGTTACAAAGGGTACGATTCTTTGGTTGGGGTTTACGAAAAAATTAATGACCCGTTTGGGAAGAATAAGGTTTTGGAGTTTTCTAAACAAAGGGACACATATAAGGCTTATCGGGACAAGGTTGTCGGATTGAAAAATCGATTTGATTACTTTATGGATATGGGGAGTAATACGCTTGCATACAAGTTTAAAGGCACCTACTCACTTAAAAATCCGCTCTTAAACAACCTAGTTCAAACCCATGAAAAACTCTATTTCACCAATTCTGATGGGACCAAGTTCGTGAAAACAGAGGAACTTGAATAAAGCTAGCCTGTGGAATTCTTACTACTCATAATCGGTTTATTCATAGTCCTTGTAATTGGAGGCGGAAAATTAGGTGGTTTTATCGGAAGGTTTTTTGATAAAGATTAGTGTTCAGTATTTAATATCACAACATCTAACTAGAGAAGGTGATCACTCACTATGGAAACAATTGTAAGGAAATAGAGCGCAATAAATTTTTGTTTACTTAGTATTATGATTGAATTTATAAAACCTAGTTTTTGAAGAAGGATTTTACGATCATGTTTTTAGTGCTATAATAAAACGCTGTCAATCCACTGAGATTTTTCTTAGGGCGTTTTCCTTTTCCAAGACGACCAATTTGCAACGCATACCAAGGCAGTTCGACACCTCCCATTTTATCGATAAATTGAAATCCTGAACTAGGAAATGGAGTTTCAAAAGCGGTAGTTTTTCCTGAAAAGATATCTTGAGCAAGTTCAGGGTACAAACAAAAGGGGCGGGCCAATCCAACGATATCTAATTTCCCGTCGGCCAAGGCTTGTTCCATAACCGCAACCGTTCTAAATCCGCCAGTCAACATGAGTGGCTTGTCGGTTATCTTTCTGACTTTTTCTATGTAATCTAAAAAATAAGCTTCGCGTTCTTGTGTACTTTTCTTTTGCTTATGGCCCACCATTGCTGGTTTTTCGTATGTTCCACCTGATATTTCAATAAGGTCGATTCCTTCTTTAGACAATAAACGGACTACTTCCATTGATTCTTCTTCCGAAAAGCCTCCACGTTGAAAATCAGCAGAATTTATTTTAATTCCAATGGGGTACGCAGCTCCTACCTGTGTGCGTATTTCTTTGTAAATTTCTAAAACAAAACGTGCTCTATTTTCTAAAGAACCACCCCATTGATCGTTTCTGGTGTTACTCAATGGAGACAAAAATTGACTGACTAAATATCCATGTGCGCCATGAATCTGACAACCCGAAAACCCAGCATCTTGCATTATTTTTGCTGCATTACCGAAGCGTTTGATGATTTTCCAAATAGAATCTTCTGTCAGGGGAGTTGGTTTTTTAAACATCGATGAAGCTCCACCCATCTTAAGTGATACTGCCGATGGTGCTACCACTTCTTTGTTTATGGCAGCGAAAGCTTGACGCCCTGGATGATTGAGCTGTGGCCAAATCTGAGCTCCAGTACCTTCAACGGTTTTTGCCCAGGCTTGTAAAAGTTTAAAATTTGAACGATCCTCAACTACTACATTACGTGCTTCCCCCAAGGCTTGGGAGTCGACCATAACATTTCCTGTAATTAAAAGTCCCGGTTGACCTTTTGCCCAAACTTCATACGCCTTGATCAATTGCTTTGTAGGAGCATTTTTTAATGTTCCTATATTTTCACTCATAGCAGACTTAGCTATTCTGTTTTGTAAAAGAGAACCGCTTGGTAACGAAAAGGTCGTTTGTAATAGTTTCATCAAGTGTATTTAATAATAGTGAATAACAAGATACAAACTTATTCCACTTGGGTTAAATTAAAAAGAAAAGGTTAAAAAGGGCTGGTTTCAATTATCATGCGAATGGCTTGAGAAAGAATCATTGCACCAATGACTAACTGCCATCTAGATTTGTTGAATTTCAGGATTTTTAAAAAGAATACATTAAGAATTAGTATTCCCACAACGATAAAGATCTGAACAGCTTCAACTCCAAGAGCAAATGAAAGTAAATCGACTAAAGCTTCATCTTCAGAAACAATGAGAGAAAAGTAACGTCCAAAACCCAATCCGTGAATTAATCCAAAAATTAGAGTAATTGCTGATGGAAACCAATTGGCAACCGGGAAGGTTTTAGATCTTAATAAGGGAATACAACTCAGGGCAATGGTAACAGGAATCAAGAACTCTATCCAGTCGGCCGGGAGTTTTAACTCAAAAAAGTAATTACCAAAAAGAGAGAGTGTATGCCCCAAGGTAAAAAGAGAAATCCACCATAGTAATTTTTGAAGTTCGCGAAATCCAAAAGGAATAGCAAGTGCAATGATAAAATAAAAATGATCCAGTCCTTGAAAATCCAAAACATGATTGAATCCGAGTTGTGCATAAAACCAAATTGTTTCCATAAGCCTTAGTTTTTATAGTCCGCGCTCTTTTTGAATTTTTTCGTAAGCAGCTTGAACTTGTTGAAATTTTTCCTGGGCTCCTTTGAGCATTGCTGGATCAGCACTACTTAGCTTATCAGGGTGGTACTTTTTTGCCATGGTCCGGTACGCTTTTTTCACTTCCGCATCGGTAGCATTGGAATCGATCTCCAAAATCTTGTATGCATTCCCAGCCTGTTGAATAAACATTGCCTTGATGCTTTCGAAGTTGGCGGACTGGATACCCAAAGCAGCTGCAATTTGATTTATTTTTTTTATCTCAGAAGGTGAAACACTTCCGTCTGCATTGGCGATTCCAAAAAGAAAATGTACAATTTGAAGGCGAGTATTGTAGGGGGTTCCATTGACAAACAAACGCGCTACTTTAGAAAGGTCTTGGGTTTCTTTTTTGATTTCAGAATTGAATCTAGAAAAAATAACAGCAGCATAATCCGATCCATAATTTGCGATAAAGTAGTTGCGAACAAAACGCAATTCTTTTGCTTCTATTTTACCATCTGCCTTAATCACCAATGCCGCTAAAGCCAGAAGGTTCAGTTCAAATTGATTGGTTTCCATAGAACGAAAACTACTAGTATTGAAGGATCGTGTTGGTCTTTTTTTTATAAAGCCTTCGATCATACTTCCAAGAAAGTATCCTAAAACAGCTCCACCAAAACGCAAGTATGTATATCCTAAAACGGCACCAATCCATTTTATCATTAAATAAAAATTTGATTCAAAGATAGTTTTTACTTTAAAAAATAAAGTGAACATTATCTTAAAATCAGTGGAAATAAAGGAAACTTTTTATCTTTGTACAAATTAAAAAAACAGTCTATGTATCCAGCAGAATTTGTACAACCTATGCGCGATGAATTAACCGCAGTAGGATTCAAACAATTAAATGAAGTAGCTCAAGTTGAAGAGGCGATTAGTGCAGAAGGAACAACTTTGGTTGTAGTGAATTCGGTTTGTGGATGTGCTGCAGCGAATGCAAGACCTGGAGTTCGTATTTCATTAGCGAATGAAAAAAGT
Source organism: Candidatus Arcticimaribacter sp. (assembly GCA_003023645.1). GTDB lineage: Bacteria > Bacteroidota > Bacteroidia > Flavobacteriales > Flavobacteriaceae > Arcticimaribacter. The sequence goes on from PXYQ01000065.1 coordinate 7,698, forward strand.
CCAAGCACTCTAGTAACTGTTTTTGCAGGAGTAGATTTTGAGGCTACCGATCGTGCTCGTGCACTTATGGTTCCCTTTCCTCCTTCTTCTCCAAGTATGGCATTATTTAGAAATGGGGAATTGGTTCACATGCTCGAACGTCATCACATCGAAGGTCGTCCTGCAGAAATGATTGCAGAAAACCTGAAACAGGCTTACGACGAGTTCTGTTAAGCAACAATAAAGGATACTCCTTATTTTAACGTTAGAAATCCGATCATAATGTATAAATTCATCGCAAGTCTATTCTCGGTTATTTTCCTTGTATGCTTTGTGGTGAATTTGGTGATCTTCCATGTTGTTCAAGTAGTGGCTCGAACGCTGTTTGGATATCAGGCACACAAAGCGTCAGTAGATATTCTGAACTTTTTTCTACTTCGTTGTTTCAACCTTTTGGGCACCCGTATTCAATTCAACAACAACTTCGATTTACCAACCGATCGCCCACTCATCATACTGGCTAATCATCAGAACACTGCTGATATTCCGCCGTTGATCTGGTATTTACGAAAGCATCATTTGAAATTTGTGAGCAAAAAAGAGCTTGGAAAAGGTATCCCGAGTGTTTCTTATAATCTTCGTAATGGTGGCTCTGCCTTGATCGATCGAAGAAATCCTATTCAGGCAGTTAAAGAAATCAATCGTCATGCAGCTCTTCTAGCAAAAAACAATTGGTCGACACTGATTTTCCCAGAAGGAACTCGGTCTAAAAATGGAGTGCCTAAAAAGTTTAAAACAAGAGGAATAAAAACCATAATCGAAAAAGTTCCAAATGTTCTGATTGTACCTGTTACAATCAATAACTCATGGAAATTTAATCGTTGGGGTAACTTCCCACTTCCTTTAGGCATTAAAATAACTTTTGATGTTCACGAGCCAGTTGAACCCGCGGATGACCTTTCAACTGCATTTTTTGATGCGATTGAAAAAACAATAACCGATGCTGTTGTACTGGATTAGTTTCCTGTGAAATTTGCTTTTCTTTTCTCCAAGAAAGCTTGGGTACCCTCTTTAAAATCTTCAGAACCAAAACAAGTTCCAAAGCCATTAACCTCAGCCTCAAAACCATTAAGTCCTTCATCATAAGCAGCATTGACTGCCTGAATTGCCTGACCAATAGCAAAGGGAGAATTCTTTAAAATCTTTTGTGCCAAAGCAGCTGCAGCTGGCAACAATTCTTCTTGAGGAACAACCTGAGTGACCAAACCAAAATTCAACGCTTGATCTGCAGGAAGCATCTGGCAACTAAGAATTAATTCCATGGCTCTTCCTTTTCCAATAATCTGTGCCAAGCGTTGGGTTCCTCCATATCCAGGAATTACGCCCAACGAGGTCTCGGGTAAGCCCATTTTTGCATTTGCAGAAGCAATTCGTATATGACACGACATTGCTAATTCCAATCCTCCGCCTAAAGCAAAACCATTGATTGCCGCAATCACAGGTTTGTTCATTTGTTCTATGAATGTAAACACATCATCTTGCCCTTTTTGTGCAAGAGCTCTTCCTTCTGCGGGTCCAAACTCGGAAAATTCTGCAATATCAGCTCCTGCTACAAATGCTTTTTCTCCACTCCCTGTCAACACAATAACACGCACGCTTACATCTGTTCGAAGGTCAGAAAACACTTGATTAAGCTCTTCTAAAACTACTCTATTAAGTGCATTAAGCTTTGTTGGTCGGTCGATCTGAATCCATGCAACTTGGTCTTGAATTCTTAACTGAAGGTTAGCTGTGCTCATTTTTATTTTTTTAATTGGATGATGAATTTTGTCCCTCGATTTTGCTCCGTTTCATAATGAATTGAGCCACCTAAAGAATCGATACTGTTCTTCACTATTGCTAAACCTAGACCCATTCCTCCAGTTTTAGTTGTAAAATTGGGCTGAAATATTTTGTCAATATTTTCTGCGGTGATTCCCGACCCGTTGTCCTCTATCTCTATACGCAAGCCTGTTGCTTCACTTTGAATACGGACTTGAATTTTGGGATCTCTTTCTTGGGGTACGGCCTGAATTGCGTTCTGAACTAAATTGGTCATTATCCGAATCCATTGGGTCCGATCTATATCCCATAAAATTTGCTCTTCGGAACTACTGTACTGAATTACTCCAGGTTCAAAAATATCAATAGAAAGTCTTGTAATTTCGACAATATCTTCTGTTTCGATAATGAGCTTCGGCAGGGTTGCAAAATTTGAGAATGCAGTCGCTACCCTACTCATCGTGTCGATTTGCTCAATCATGATCTTAGAAAAATCGATTACTTTTTGATTGATCTTTGGATCATCTGGATCAAATCGCTGCTGAAAACTTTGAATGGTAAGTCGCATAGGAGTTAGCGGATTCTTGATTTCATGCGCCACCTGTTTGGCCATTTCTTGCCAAGCTTGTTCTCGCTCAGAACGAGCTAATTTTGCTATACTTTCTTCCAGGGCATCCAACATGCTATTGTAAGAATTTACCAAACTATCTACTTCTTTACTGGCGTTGGATATGTGTATTTTTTCGTTTCCTTTTAATAATCCAGTACGATCTATTCGGGCACGAATTGTTTCTAAAGGACGTGTCATATAACTCGATATAAAATAAGCGATGACGATGGCAACCAGCAGCATAAAGAAATAAATCTGGAAGAGGCGCATTAAGAACGTATTCAATTCTGTGGTGCTAAAAGAAACATCTTCAAAATAAGGGAAATATAAAATTGCGTAGGGTTGATTCTGAGTGTCGAACAGCACACTGTATGAAGACTGAAACCTGCCCCGTTCTTGTTCGTTTTGAACAGCGATTCTCTGTCGATCACTCAACAAGAGCTCCTGTTTGATTTTTGGATCAAATTGCTGGTCTTGATCCATGTTTTCAATCTTCACATAAGAATAAAAATAAGGCACTCCTTCCATGCTAAAAAGGGCATATTCAACTCGATGGATCTGTGCTATGGATTCAAAAACATTGTAAAAATCAATTTGCTTTTCTCCAATCGTATTGAATCCATCGTCACGATCAAGAATATAGGATAAATGGTTTTTGACTTGTGTCTCTTTTCGTTCAAGCCGTCTTTGGTTATAATCGTCAGACTGAGAGTAGTATTGATAGAAGGTTGCTCCGAGAATAAGCAACGAAGTCATTACCACCAATAAAATCATGGAAAAAAATACGCGCGACCTGAGAGAAAATTTACTTCTTGCCATGGCTATTTATCTTTTCTAAAACGCTTATAAATGCGTATCCCAAGCATCAATAAAAGGGCAAGTCCAACAATTGATAAGACACCAAAAATCCAATGGAAGCTGCTTTTTAGAATTACTAGAAATACTACTGCAAATAAGATAAGGGTTGCACCTTCATTCCAAATTCGCATAAAAAAAGAAGAATAACGAAATTCGTCATTTTGAAGTTCTTTAAAAATTAGATGGGTTTTATAATGATACAAGTACAACAATCCAACAAAGAAAAGCTTGATTAGCATCCAGTCTTGGGTCAACCAACTTGGCATTAAATACAATAGAGTAAAGGCAAAAATACTTGCCAATATTGCCGAGGGCCATGTAATAATATACCAGAGTCGCTTAGCCATCAGCTTCAGTTGTACACTTAGAATGTCGCGTTCAATGTCTGTTTTTTCTTGTGCTTCAATATGGTATATGAAGATACGTGGAATATAGAACAAGCCAGCGAACCAAGTAATAATAAAAATTAAATGAAGGGATTTTATGTAGTTATAATATTCTAGCAAAAGGACTGTTTTTATAAGTTCTAAAGTACAAAAAGAAAGCCAAACCAGAAGTGCTTCTATTTATTGTATCGTTTCAATTCTTTTCTCAAGAAATATGCGGTAACAATAGTTGCAACTACTTCGGCAATTGGAAACGAAATCCAAATTCCAAATTCTCCATAAAACCGTGGTAAAATTAATACCAAAGGAATAAAAAAGAATCCCTGACGCGTTAGAGTCAAAAGAAGTGCGGGAATCGCTTTTCCTATGGCTTGAAAATAGGCCGATCCGATCAGTTGAATTCCTATAATTGGAGTCGACAAAAAGACCCAAGTCAAAACTTCTTTTGT
>PXYQ01000066.1 GCA_003023645.1 Candidatus Arcticimaribacter sp.
AAAGTATGGCTCTAAAGGTGTTCATGGAGTCATCGAAATTAAAGGAAAGAAGAAAAGTATAAACTAAACTATTCTACATAAATTCACAAAGCCTTATTCCGTTTGTTCGGTATAGGGCTTTGTTAATTTAACAGAGAAATCATTGTCGATGAATATATTTATATATTTTTATAAAAGATAATATCCCAAATTTTATCAATGATGAAAAACCAAGTACTCGTATTCGTATTCGTTTTGTTTTTTTCGTGTGGAAAAGAACGCACAAGCACGGTTGCAGACCAAACCGAAACACCAACTACTAATGTAAGCACAACCACAACAACAGTAGTTTCCTCAACGGAGAGTTCTGTGACAACAACTACACAAGCTGGGATGGATGTTTCCACCGACACAAATTCAGAAACAACTACTTCTGGTGGCGGTGCACATGCAATAGACAGTCCAATTATTCTAGCCTATTTTCCGTCCTGGTCCGAAAACTGGGTTAGTTCAGGGCAAAGTTCAAAACTCCGCGATATACCGGGTTTTGTTAATCATGTTTTTTTAGCTTTTGCAAAGCCCAATTTACGTTATGAGAAAGGCAGTTTTGACCTAAGTGATACGGGTATAGAGGTGCCTTACGATGGGTGCGAACTTAAAGAAAGTGTTGACGCTCTTCGTCAAAAAGGGATTAACGTTATTCTATCTGTCGGGGGAGAAACCTTTTGGAGGGATGCTTCATCATATGAAATAGAGTACCAACAAATAAAAGATTTGGTCGATGATATTGGATTCGCAGGAATTGATTGGGACTTTGAGCCTGACGGGTCATTTCAGCAAATAGGCAATGAACTTAATGTGAATCGATTCATAGAATTCTTCACGGAATCTCGGAAACTAATGCCTAAAGAAGAGGGTTATCTTTTGGCTTGTGCTCCAGCAGGAGTGGGAGCTCTTGGAGGCCTTATTAATAATGATTTAGATTCTCCATATCAATACGCAAACCGAAACACAATCACTGGCGAAACTGACAGTTTCTTGTTTCAAGGAACTGAAGCAACTAATGGAATAAATTTATTTGGCTTTAGCTCTACAGGTCATATGATCCCAGTTATTCAAGCTGTAGGAGATAAAATCGACTTGATTGCATTTCAGGGTTATAATACGGGCGGTAGCATCAATCGTAAAATCATGTACGATGCGTATGCTTATTATGCAGCCCAATACGATATCATTGTGGCAGCAGGTATACACTATCCCGAAGAACCTTGGGGGCCGTTTTACACCTACACACACGAAAACATAGCGGATCTTTCGGAACACATATACAGCCACCCGAATCGAAATGGGCGTAACGATGGAATTATGATCTGGCAACTATTACTTGAAGGAGCAAACAGTTCGGCCTATTCCTATTTAAATACAGCTTCGAAAGCTTTAAATGGAACTTCTGAAATTAATGCTGTTGCTGAAGCAACAGACTTTAGTCTAGAGCCATATTCCGGAGGAGGTTCTGGATGTGATAATGAAACTGGGGGAACGAGTAGTTTATGTGGTGTAGCTCTATATAATGCTGCAAGTCAATATCCAAACCCAGGAACTCAAGTTGTGTATAATTGTCAAATTTGGGAAAACAAATGGTACATAAATCCTAACGAATTACCTGGATCTAATGAAGGTTGGGAGGCAAAAGGAACTTGCTCAGAAGGTGAAGGTTGTGGGGGTTAATTTATGACTAGTTTCATGGTTTTGACCTAGGTGTTTTTTCTTTACACAACTGCTTCAATTAATGCTTAGCTTTTTTGTATTTTTATTGAGTATAAAAAAGAAAGATGATCACAGTACCTATAATCAACGAAAGCCCATACGATCTCCCTAGTTTTGCAACAGTAAACTCCGCAGGAGTAGACCTTCGTGCAAACTCAGCAAGCCCAATTACACTAGGTCCTTTAGAACGAACCATTATCGGTACGGGCCTCAAAATGGCTTTACCCGAAGGGTTCGAAGCTCAGGTACGCCCCAGAAGTGGTTTGGCGGCTAAGCACGGACTCAGTGTACTCAATGCACCAGGAACAATTGATGCCGATTACCGAGGCGAGATTGGGGTTATTTTAGTAAATCTATCGAACGAACCTTTCACAATTCAACCAGGAGAACGCATAGCGCAATTGGTTATAGCAAAATACGAACAAGTACGTTGGAACCTTCAAGATACACTTGACACTACCGAACGCGGTGTAGGTGGTTTTGGAAGTACCGGAAAAGAATAGCAAATGAAAATTATTGTACCCATGGCAGGTCGAGGCTCTCGTCTCCGCCCGCACACTTTAACGATTCCTAAACCCTTGGTTCCTGTTGCTGGAGTTCCAATAGTGGAACAATTAGTTCGCGATATAGCTGGCGTAGTTGACCAACCCATTGAAGAAGTAGCTTTTGTTTTGGGAGATCCTGCATTTTTTGGAGACGAAATTGTAGCACAACTTTTAAAAATTGCCACTGATATCGGAGCAAAGGGAACGATCTATCGACAATTAGAACCTTTGGGCACGGGTCACGCAATCATGTGTGCAGCACCATCCTTATCGGGCCCGGCTGTTGTTGCTTATGCCGATACGCTAATACGCGCAAAATTTCAACTAGACCCTAGTGCAGATAGCATTATATGGGTCAAAAAAGTAGCACAACCTGAAGCTTACGGCGTTGTTCAATTGAACGATCAGAGTGCAATTACGGAACTGGTTGAAAAACCAAAAAGCTTTGTTTCGGATCTTGCCGTTATTGGGATATATTATTTTAAAGCAATAGAAAAACTGAAAGCCGCCTTACAAACCGTTTTGGATGAAAAACTTACCCACGGAGGCGAGTATCAAATCAACGATGGGATCAAACGTCTTATGACTGCTGGTGATTTGTTTTTACCAGGAGAAGTTGATGAGTGGATGGATTGTGGGAATAAACAAATCACTTTAGAAACAAACTCAAAAATGCTTGGGTTTCTAGAAGCTGAAGGCAAAGAAATGATTGACCCTTCTGCTGTGCTCGAAAATTCTACAGTAATCCCACCCTGTTATATTGGCCCCGATGTTCATCTTAAAAATGTAACCCTTGGACCAGGCGTATCCATTGGAACTGGAACGGTTATTGAGAACGCTACCATAACCCATAGTTTAATTCAAAATAACAGTAAAATTTCAAATGCTAAACTACACCAGGCTATGATTGGCAATCATGTAACTTTTGATGGCACGTTTACAGAAATTAGTCTGGGAGATTATTCCGAAATGATATGAAAAAAAACATAAGCCTTCGTTCTCTTTTTACCTTGTTTGTAATGAGCATATTTGTATTGAGTTGTAAGTCTGTTGCTGTATTGCCAACAAAAGAACCTTTAGCAAAAGTTGACGTTAAACTTTTAGGAAAGGAAATAGACAAAGCATCTACTCGAATCAAGACGTTTAGAGCACGTGTAAAAGCAGAATACAAAGACGGCAAGCAACAGCATCAATTGAGCCTAAACCTACGTATGGAGTCCAACAAAACACTTTGGCTGAGTGCTTCCATCTTAGTTCCTATTGCAAAGCTTTTGATTACTCCAACACGGGTTGGATTTTACGAAAAATTTCAAAAAACTTACTACGATGGGGATTTGAGTTTTATTAACGAGCAACTAGGAACCACCTTTAGTTTTAGTGATTTACAAAATGTATTGCTTGGAAACCCCATTACGGATATGACATCGGTAGGGTTTGATCGCATTGACCACCCACAATATTATGTTTTGGTCCCTAAAATAGAAAACGACCAATTTCGGCCAACCTACTTTTTTGATCCAAATACTTTTCGTTTAAAAGAACAACGCTTTATAGTTCCAGGATCATCACAATCTTTGAGTATCAAATACCCAAAATTCCAAAAAATGGAAGGCAAAACACTTCCTAAAGAAATTGAAATCTCTGTATTCGATGGTTCCAACTTAGTGCAAATCCGATTGGATTTTATTCGTACCGATTTTCCTAAAAACTTGACAGTTCCTTTTTCCATTCCAAACGGATATAAAAAATTAAGCCTATAATGAGATTTGCTGCTGGGTTTTCTTTTAAAATTATCGTTGCCCTTCTGGGGTTTTTGGTCTTGGGACCAAACCTATATGCCCAAGATGAAAGGCAACAAAACCTTGAAAACCAGCGTAAGCGTTTGCAACAAGAGATTAAGCAGATCAATAAACTTCTTTTTTCGAATGAAAAGCTGAAAAAATCAGTTTTAACAGAGGTTGAAGATTTAAGTTTAAAGATCGACGTTCGCAGAAGGCTCATCCGAGTTACGAACGAACAAGCGAATCGTTTGACACAGCAAATCAACGTAAATCAACGATCCATCGATCGACAACGAAAAGAGTTGGAGGCATTAAAAAAGGATTATTCGGAAATGATTCTAAAATCGTATCAAAGCAAGTCTGGACAGAGTCGCATGATGTTTTTGTTCTCCTCAGAAAATTTTTTACAAGCCTACAAACGTTTTCAATACTTAAAACAATACACTAGCTTCAGAAAGAAACAAGGCGAGCTCATTGCAGAAAAAACACAAATCTTACAGCAATTGAATCTTGATTTAATAGCTCAAAAACGCAAAAAAGAAGTTTTAGTACAAGAGAATAAAGAAGCTCAGGATACATACAAAAAAGAACAGACGAGCCAACAAGCCCTCGTAAAAGCCCTAAAAAAGAAGGAAAGAAGCTTTGTTTCACAAATTAAAAAGAAACAAAAAAAGACAGCTGAGATAAACAAGGAGATACAACGCTTGATCCGAGCTGCAATAGCCGCTTCAAATAAAGCCGCAGGTAAAAAAGCAAACGCGAAGGTGTTTACATTGACTCCCGAAGATCAACTGATTTCGGATAACATTACTGCGAATAAAGGAAAACTCCCATGGCCTGTTGAACAAGGAATAGTAATTCAACGTTTTGGGAAACAACCGCACCCAGTAGTTAAAACCGCAATGATTCAAAGTAATGGAGTTACTATTGCGACTCCGGAAAGTTCAGAGGCACGTGCAGTATTTGAAGGGAAGGTGATGTCTATTATTGGATTTAAAGGAAGCAACCCAACAGTGTTGATTCAACACGGAAACTATATCACCACCTATTCTAACTTGGGAGAAGTTTATGTGATTAAAGGTCAAAAAGTGAAGGCCAAAGAAAAGATCGGAAAAATATTCACCAATCCAGAAACAGGGAAAACAGAACTCAAGTTTAGTGTCTTTAAAAATAGTAGCCCTACGAATCCAAAAGGATGGATCTTTAGAATGTAGAAGCTATTTATTCAGCTAAGTACCACGCTTCTTCTTCCAATGTATTTACTAAAAAATAATACAATTGTATCGCTTCTCTTTTAGACTCAAAACGTCCATAAGCAACACGATATAAACCATCTGTACTTTGTTTAGCCATAGTTGCTTCATCAAAACCATCAATCTTCAATTGATCGATCATTTTAAGAGCGTTTGATTCTTCACGGTAACTTCCAGCAATAACACTGAAATAATCTCCTGAAACAACCTCCACAGAGTTTTCAGCAACCTCTTCTGAAATAACATTGAGCTCTAATGTAGCAAGCTCACCGATATCAAAGGATGCTTCTTGTACATTGGTTTTAATTTTTTCTTGAGCAACTTCAGTCGATTTTAAACGCTCGTTAGTCAAGTACTGATTTCCAAAAAAGTAAGATGCACCTAACAAACCAATAGTGAGTACGCCAACGGCTGCATACTTTAAATAAGCTGGTTGTTGTTTTTTCTTTTCAGGAGTAAAAGCTAAAGTCTCTTTCTTTGAATCTTCCATGGGAATTGTTTTTATAATAGTAGTTGCAACTTGTAGGGGTTGTGAATCTATTGTTTTTGATAGAGGTTTTTTGGTAAAAGATGACAAACCAATTGAGTTGGTATCAAAATTCGCTTTATTGTAGGGCTGGAATCCTATTTTTTGCTCGGAATTAAAACGTAACTCTCCAATCCCCTTTAGAATAACTAACTGTCCTGTTTTTAGTTTTTTACTCCAATTGTCTGCTTCTTGTTGTATCTCTTGAAGGGCATTTTCGTATGAAATGGATTTGCGTTGGGCAATATAGTTCGCTAAAAGGCCATCGTTATGCGTTAGCAAACCGTTAAACGATAATTCTTTGCCCGGAGGGAAAAAGATCCCCTTTTCTCGGTCAATACGGATGGCAACAGGCTGTGTCAAAAAAGCACCCAATTGCGGGATAATTACACATTCGTATTGATATAGAAGTTCTTTTATATATTGTACCAAATTCATATTCAAATGTAATAAATTTAAAAACCATTTCGACAAATTTTTTATTTTGTAGAAAAACCCCCTAAATCAGTTCATACCTTATGAAGCTAACGTCAATTCAAGCCGCTTTATTGTTACAGAAGTTGCCGGGTATTGGAGACATCACCGCAAAGAAACTAGTTGACCACTGCGGGAGTGCTCAAGCCGTACTCAACGAAAATAAAATTAATTTACTCAAGATTAAAGGAATAGGTGCATTTCACTTGCAAGGATTTGATCAATTTGAACGCTATTTACCTGCGGTTATTGAAGAGGAAAAGTTTTTAGAAAAAGAGAAAATAGTGCCGTTGCTGTACCCTTCTCCTGATTATCCCAAAGCATTAGGGTTTTGTGCCAATGCTCCTTTAGTCTTGTTTCAGAAAGGAAATGTTTCTTGGAAAAATGAAAGAATCTTGAGCATTGTAGGCACGCGAAACCCAACATCTAGGGGAGTAGATTTTTGTAAACAGTTGATTGAAGATCTTGCTGAATACAATCCGCTTATTGTTTCTGGTTTTGCTCGTGGTATTGATATTGTAGCACACAAAGCAGCATTGGATAATGGGTTAGAAACTGTTGCCTGTTTAGGACATGGATTGAATCAAATATATCCAACAGAGCACAAAGTTCATGTCGAATCTGTTTGTAATCAAGGGGGTATTCTTACTGAATTTTGGAGTAATTCTTCTTTCGAAAAATCCAATTTTTTAAAGAGAAACCGAATCATTGCTGGAGTAGCACATGCAACCCTAGTAATCGAATCGAAAGCAAAGGGAGGCAGTTTGGTTACTACAGAACACGCGCATCATTACGGAAGGGATGTTTTTGCGGTTCCAGGTAGGGTTAGCGATATGCAAAGCGCAGGCTGTCTGAATTTAATCCGATCAGATAAAGCACGCATGATTACATCTGCTGCAGACGTGGCATTTTGGATGGGTTGGGAATCCAATCCGAAACCCAAAGCTGTTCAAAAAGAACTGTTCATCAGCATGACCGAAGACGAAGAATTACTTTTCAATTTATTAGAAACCAAGACGAGTTTAGATGCGTTGGCACTAGAAGCTAAACTTCCAATAAGTAAAGTCGCTGCAATTTTATTTCAATTGGAAATGAAAGGTTGTGTTCGACCTTTGGCTGGAAAACAATTTGAACGCGCTTAGTATCCTATTTTAGAACGGACACGCATCATTACATCTGTAGCAATAACTTTTGCTTTCTCAGCACCTTTTGTAAGCGCAATAGCAACTTCGGCGGGATTGTTTTGGTAGTAGTCAAACTTTGTTCTGGCTTCGGCAAAAGAGTCGAGGATGAGTTCAAACAACGCTTGTTTTGCATGACCATAGCCCATTCCTCCTGCACAATATAGTGTGCGTAAATCGGAGATTTGCTGTTCAGTTCCTAATAAAGAGTAGAGAGCGAATACAGTACACGTATCAGGATCTTTGGGATCTTCTAAGGGAGTAGAATCCGTTTGAATCCCCATGATTTGTTTTCTCAATTTTTTTTCTGGAAGAAAAACATTGATCGTGTTATTTTTAGATTTACTCATTTTTTGCCCATCGGTACCTGGGATAATTTGAGCATCTTTTTGTATTTGTGCCTTGGGAAGAACAAAAGTTTCTCCTTGTTGATTGTTGAAACGAGCAGCAACGTCGCGTGTCATTTCAAGGTGTTGTAATTGATCTTTTCCAACGGGAACAATTTCTGCATCGTATAGCAAAATATCTGCAGCCATAAGCATAGGATAACTAAAAAGGCCAGCATTTACATCAGATAAATGATCTGTTTTGTCTTTAAAAGAATGTGCTAACGTAAGTCGTTGGTAAGGAAAGAAACAACTCAGATACCAGTTCAATTCGGTAACCTGACTTACATCACTTTGCTTATAAAAAACGGTTTTATCGGTATCCAAACCACAAGCCAACCAGGCAGCTGCAGTATTGAAAGTATGCTCTCGTAACAGGTCTCCGTCTTTGATTTGAGTCAGAGAATGTAAATCTGCAATAAAAAGAAAAGATTCGTTTTCGGGTTGATCTGCCATTGCAATTGCAGGAAGAACAGCGCCTAAAAGATTGCCTAAGTGCGGAGTTCCGGTGCTTTGCACACCCGTAAGAATTCTAGCCATACCAATTTTTATTTAAGCAAAGGTACTTTTTTCAACGCAAAAATTGAGGTGGTATGGCTAGGAAAACTAAACTTATTAACCTTCTTCTTTTTTAACTTCGTTCTTGATGTACAAGGAAGAAATAATAAGGCCAATTCCGGCGAATAACATCACGCCAACAAAATATCCAGTTTCTTCTTCTACAAATAAACCCCAGTTGTCGGCCATACTACCAAATGTCAATCCGATTGCAGCTCCGATAATAAGAGCACCAAACTTGATTCCTCCATAGGGCGTGGGTTTTTTCATTGGAATTTCCATTCCTTTTTCAATCATTTGAGTTTTTCTTCGATGATCACTTACAAGAGCTACAATGACAATTGCAATTCCACCAATTACTGAAAAGATGGGGATCATAAGGGCTAAGGTTCCTTCATTCATAAGATGTATTTTTTTAGGTTATTTGCTCTTAAGACCGAGCATTTCAATAAAAGGTTACACTTTTCTGTAACTTTTTTGACTCAACGGACGTCTTATAAGAAACCGAATCTACCTATGGAACTATCTGAATCGATCATCGACCGATTACAGCACGGAGAAAAACAATTGTTTGGACAACTCATTGAGATGTATCAAGACCGAGTCTATGGGTTGTCATTTCAGTTGATGAAAAATGAAGATGATGCAAATGAAGTGGCACAGAATACGTTTATTAAGATTTATAAAAAAATGAAGTTATACAAAGGCACTTCCAAGTTTTCAGTTTGGATTTACCGCATCGCTTACAACGAAGCAATGACACAGCTGAAGGCAAAAAAGAGATGGGTATTTGGGTTTTTTGATCATGAAAGCAACGAAGAAACGGCTCCTCCAGAAGTTTTGGATCAGTTGAATCAAGAAGAGCAGCGCAATCAAGTTCAATGGGCTTTGTCGCAGCTTAAAAGTTCAGAACGCTTGGTGATGAATTTGTTTTATATGGAGGAGCTTTCTTATGAAGAGATAACAGCAATCACCAATTTGAGCCTCGCAAATGTTAAAGTCAAATTGCACCGATCAAAGAAAAAGTTAAAGCACTTATTATCCCAACAAGAATTCGCTCAAAGAGCATAAAAACATACCATGGAAGAACATAATTGGAAATCCCTTCTCGAAACTACAAAAGCCCCAAAAGCACCTCTAGGGTTTAAAAATGATATTTTAAAGAAAATCGAAAAACTTCCTGTGGCTCAACATCAGTCAAGCTCAAAAGGAATATCGTTGCAGATGATCATCGGAATATTTCTCGTACTATTTACGATACTAAGCTTGGAGCCTTTTTTGCCTGAATTAAATGGTTTTGATGTTTTCGATGGTGTCAAATCTTCCTTTTTGGGAGTAAAAACAGTGTATATGATTTTAGGAACTCTAGTTTTTTGGAGTTCTATAGATTATTATTTTTCGGCAGAGTAAACCGGTTTTGTAAGTTAAAAATTCCATAGCACCTTCTAAAAGCCTATTTTTGATTGATGCTAAAAATAATTCAAAAAACAGCTTTGCTGCTTTGGAGGGTCTGGTTTTATGTCCTTGCAGCAATTCCAATCGTTACACTTTTCCCCATTTTGTTACTTATCGCAAGTCATAAAAACGGTTATCCAACCCTGTATTGGATTGCTCGAAATATATGGTCACCTTTTATTTTGATTGGAATGGGCTTTTATGTTCGCACAAAATTTGCAAAGCCACTTCCCCAAGGAACCTCTTATCTTTTGGTTGCAAATCATTCTAGTTATCTCGATCCTTTTGTGATGTTTCGAGTTTCAAAAAACCCTTTTGTTTTTGTTGGTAAAAAAGAATTCGTCAAAGTTCCTCTCTTTGGAAGCATATACAAGCGTGCCGCGATTTTAGTTGATCGCAGCAGTTCTAAAAGTCGCTGGGATGTATACGAACGCGCAAATAAAATAATTGCACAGGGAAGAAGCGTTTGTATTTTTCCGGAAGTGAATTATGTAGACGATACTATTTTATTAAACCCCTTTAAAAGAGGCGCCTTTAAACTGGCTATAGAACACCAGATTCCGATTGTTCCGATGATCTTTTTGGATTGCAAAAGAAAATTTCCTTGGTCCCCCGATTTTGGTTTCCCTGGGGAGTTGCGTGTAGAAACGTTCCCAGAAATCAATCCAGTAAAAAGCATGGACGATTTAGAAGAATTACAAGAAAAAACCCGTGATATAATCTTAAAGGGATTGAACTCGGATGTAAAACAACGCAGTCAAAAAGCGGTTATTTTCGAAGAAATAAAAGCACAAAAACTTAAAAAATAAACAGTATGGATCAGGCTTCAACACTTTTCTTAGCCGTTTCGATCATGATCATCATGGTTGGGATGGGACTAGGACTTACGCTTCAAGATTTTAAACGTGTTGCCGATAACCCAAAACCAGTTCTTATTGGTCTGTTCAATCAAATTATTTTGTTACCCCTTGTGGGTTTTGGACTTTGCCTTGTTTTCAAGCCAGAACCATTTATTGCCATCGGACTGATGATGTTGGTTGCCTGTCCTGGTGGAACTAGTTCCAACATTATAACACTTTTAGCCAAAGGAGATTTGCCACTTTCTATTTCTTTAACAGCAATCAATAGTTTGATAACCATTTTCACGATCCCGTTGATCATTAATTTTTCGTTTGCATATTTTGACAGCGAAGTTGGATCTATACCACCACCCGCGAAGGACATTTTTATTTCTCTAGTTGCCGTAATTGCCATTCCGCTTACTATTGGGATGTTCCTTAAAAAGAAGGCACCTAATTTTGCTCTTAAAATGGAAGGTCCTGTCCGAATCGCTTCTTCTCTCTTGCTGGCCTTGGTGATCATCACCATTCTTGTGAAAGAATTCGAATTATTTAAACTGCATATAGGTGCTACACTTTGGATTTTAATAGCCTTGAATGCCATTACAATGACGCTAGGCTATGTTGGGTCTCGATGGTTGAATTTGAATTTAAAACAAGCGGTTACCATTGCCATTGAATCTGGAATTCAAAACGGCACCCTAACGATAAGTTTAGCTGTAATTACGCTCGCAAAACCAGAATATGCCATTGTTGCGGCTATATATGGGCCGTTGATGTATCTAATGGCGAGTGTGCCTATTGCCCTTGGTGTTCAGGATTCTAAAAAATAAGAATACGGTTCAATCCAAGATTACGCCTTGTTTTCCAGAACTGCAATTGTATTGTGTTTGGAAATAACCATCGAACATATCTTTCACTGCGCGTTGAAAATTACGGTAGGGATCGGGATGATCAAAACCTAAACCGCCTACAGTAATATATTCACTTTCACATTCCGAATCATTTTCTATTACTTGTGGGTTTTGA
>PXYQ01000067.1 GCA_003023645.1 Candidatus Arcticimaribacter sp.
ATCAATACTTGCTTGTTTTGTAAAAAGATGAAGCCGCTCTACGATTGATATAGCAGTCAAATCATGTTTTTTGGAGTTCCAAGGCTTGAATTTTTTACTTTTCCACTCCTTATTATAAAAACAAAAACATACCAAAGCATATAGAAAAGGTGAATGAACAGCATGCTGATTAGTCGCTTTTAGTTTGAAAAACAAAAATTTAAAATAGTGCTGAATCATGACTTTTTTCGAAATGCACTGCCAAAAGAAAGTATAAGTAATACAACGAAGCTATACTTTGAGAAACGAGCGATATAATCTCCGTGTTTAGAATAGAATGTCAATTCGCTATTAAGCCCTACTGAGCCTTTTAATGCGCCTTGCTCTTCGTAGCCTAAAGAAGTACTCATACGTCCTTGTGCATCGATAAATGCGCTTATACCTGTATTAGCACTCCTAGCAATAGCACGCCTGTTTTCAATCGCACGGAGACGGGCGTAACTAAGCAATTGTTTATGTCCCTGTGTATTGCCCCACCATGCATCATTAGTCAGAATGCTAAAGAATTGGGCTCCATTACGTGTATACTCCGTTACGAATTCACCGTATATCGATTCGTAACATATAATGGGTGCTATTTTCGAGCCTTCAGTTGAGTGAGTAAAAACAGTTCGATTTTTTTGTGTAGCTCGACTAGAAACTGTTCCGCCTAAATCCAACATGAATTCTCCTAGTAAGGGTTTGAAAAAACTCTTGTAGGGCATATTTTCTACTCCAACAACAAGCTTGGATTTGTGATAAATATTCCCTTTTTGTCCAGGCGCAATTTGAATTGCTGAGTTATAAAAGTCAGCCCAAAAATTGTCGTTAATTTTATTTGCGGTCGGGGTAGGTTCGTTTTTAGTTCTATAAATTTTGTAGAATTGAGTTCCGGCAATTAAATTAAGCTGTTTATTGGGTGATAAGAATTCTTTCAGGGATCTGTTGAATTCAGAATTTTCGAATGTGTCAATATCAAATCCGCTTTGTTCTGTAAAGTAGGTTTCTGGTGTTATAAGATAGGAAGTGTTTGTGGTAAGGTATTCTGTAGAAAGATCAATTAGTAAGGCTTTAAAATCCTCGTTGGTTTGCGCATATTTCTGCTCATATGGGTCTATGTTGGGTTGTATAACAACCACTTCTGTAAACGATTTTGGTTCTTCATAATTCATGAATATGATCAATGAACTTACTATCGGTAAGGCAATTCCGAGTAAACCGGGAATACTTTTTTTGATCAATTTGCTGTAGGATCGATGGTTTTTAAATGCTTGATATTGATGTAGAAAGAAGAAGTTGATTATTAATACCCATAGCGATCCGCCAAAGACACCAGTATACTCGTACCATTGAATCCAGTAAATGTACTCTGAAAAAGCGTTTCCAAGATTAAGCCACGGCCAGGAAAAGTCCCAAAACAGGTGAAATTTTTCAAACGATATCCATGCAGTTATCAAAAACACAGATGCTAAAAATTGTGTTTTGAATCTTTTTAACGACCAATAATATAGCGTAATCAAAATTGCATAAAAACTACTGTTGCATAGAATTGCAAATGCAGCTCCAAAAACTGAGGAGTTATAAATCCACCAAGTTGTCCAAATATTCCAAATAAGAAAAGCAGCATAAGAATACACAAAAACGGTTCTGTTTTTGTTTTTTAAAGATGAATTTCGAACTTGCTGAACAAAGTCAAGTAAGGGAACCAAAGCAATAAATAAGAGTAAAGGTGAACCATAAGTTGGCCACCCTAAACTTAAAAAAATCCCAGTAAGAATGATCAGGATGAAGTTTTGCTTCACAATATAAATTTGTCGAAAGTTAATTTTTAGTTTTTAATTGAGAATCTCTTTATTCAATTTTTTTAATTCAAAAATTAAAGCTCGATAACATTTTATCATAAAATTATGCTTTGAGGGAGTCTTAATCTTAGTTTAATCTATTATTTTCGTGAAAATAAAATTTGATCATGATTCGAAAAAGCATTCCACACATCTTCACATTACTCAATTTGTTTTGTGGTTGTGTTGCGGTTTTTTTAGCCTTTTCTCATTTCTTTCATGCGGCTTTAGTTGCTGTAATGTTGGGTGTTTTTTTTGATTTTTTTGATGGGTTTTTCGCTCGACTTCTAAAAGTAGAGAGCGCCTTGGGAGTTCAATTAGATTCCCTGGCCGATATGGTAACCAGTGGTTTTGTTCCCGGAGTTGTGATGTATCAATTGTTTGTTATTTCTGGAGCTAAAAGTGTTGACTTCTCTTACCAATATGAAAGCTTTTCTTTGATTTTTACAATTGTCCCACTAGCCTTAATTGGGTTTTTAATTCCGCTAGGTGCAGCTTTTAGATTGGCTAAGTTCAATCTTATAACTGAGAAAGTGTCTTTTTTTAGAGGCGTACCAACACCTGCAATCGCTCTTTTTATAGTTGCTTTACCTTTGTTTATCCATCATCCATTGTTGGTGAGTATAAAAGGATATGTACTTACTCCAATTGCTTTGAGTATTATTGTTGTTTTATCTGTTTTCTTTATGAATATTCATTGGAAAATGATTGCTTTAAAAGGATTTAATCGATCCAATCCGTGGGAAATATTTCTTCCAATTATTTTGATATTGGTTTCAATATCAATGATTTATATTTTCGGACTTGCAGCGTTGATAATTATTATAATTACCTATATCGTGCTTAGTCTTTTGAAAAATATGTTTGGCGTTTAAAATTCTAGTCTCGTTTTTCTCAACTCAAAATTCTGTCCTAAGTATACCTTTCTAACCATAGGGTCAGCAGCCAATTCCTCAGGAACCCCAGCCTTCAAAATTCCACCTTCAAACATCAAATAGGTTTTGTCTGTAATGGCAAGAGTTTCTTGGACATTGTGATCGGTGATAAGAATGCCAATATTTTTATTTTTGAGGTGCGCAATTATGCGTTGAATGTCTTCAACTGCAACCGGATCTACTCCTGCAAAAGGTTCGTCTAGAAGAACAAATTTAGGATCAGTCGCAAGAGCTCGAGCAATTTCGGTTCTTCTACGTTCTCCACCTGATAATAAATCGCCTCTATTTTTTCTAATGTGGTTTAAACCAAATTCTTCAAGAAGAGACTCCATTTTTTCTTTCTGTTGTTTTTTAGACAAAGATGTCAATTGCAGTACACTGAGAATATTATCTTCAACACTCAGTTTTCTGAATACGGAAGCTTCTTGAGCTAAATAACCAATCCCGTTTTGTGCTCTTTGATACATCGGGTAGTTGGTTATTTCTGTATCGTCTAGATAAATAGACCCGCCATTGGGCTTAACTAAACCAACAATCATATAAAAAGAGGTAGTTTTACCAGCTCCATTTGGACCTAATAATCCAACAATTTCTCCTTGATTAACTTCAATGGAAATGCCTTTTACAACTTCACGTCCTTTGTACGACTTGACTATATTTTCTGCTCTTAATTGCATATTATTTTTTTTGTTCCAAGGCTTCCCAATATTCAAATGCTCTTCTGAGGTGGGGAATAACAATAGTTCCTCCGACTAAAGTAGCGATCTCTAAACTTTCAATAACGGCAGCTTTGGGTATGTTTTCTTTATGACATTCTTCTAAATGATATTGAATGCAATCATCACATCGAAGTACTGTAGAGGCTACTAAACCTAACAATTCTTTTGTTTTGTGATCTAGGGTTCCTGCTTGATAAGCATTGGAGTCAAGGTTGAAAATTCGCTTGATTAACTTGGAGTTTTCCTTTAAAATTTTATCATTCATTTTTGAACGATATGCATTGAATTCATCTACAATATCAGACATTTTTCAGTTCTTTTTGTTGGCGTTTGTAAACAACCTTGGAGATGAAAATACTCACCTCATACAGGATCAAAATAGGTATTGTAACAATAACTTGACTCGCAATATCCGGTGGTGTAATTACCGCCGACAAAATTAAAACAATTACAATAGCAAATTTCCTATTGGTCTTTAAAAACGTGGGCGTTACTAAGCCAACTTTAGTTAAAAAATACATCAGTATGGGAAGTTCAAAGATCAGGCCAGAAGAAAGTACCGAAGCTCGGAGTAAGCTTATATAACTGCTCAAATCAAAGTCATTGAAAACTTCACTGCTTACTGTGTAGTTCCCTAAAAAGTTAATCGATAGGGGTGTTACGATATAGTATCCAAAAAGCACACCAATGAAAAAGAGAAGAGAGGCTATGAAAATAAACCCACGTGCGTTTTTACGTTCAGATATATGTAGTCCTGGACTAATGAATCTCCAAAACTCAAATATTATATAAGGAAAAGCAAGTATAAAACCAGCTGTAAGCGAAGTCCAAAGGTGAGCAGAAAACTGACCTGACATGGTTCTACTTTGAATTCTGAAGGGCATCTCGTCAATACAAAGACTATTACCCTGTCCTAGAGATTGGGAAAGTTGACAAAAAAGCTCGTAAGTAAAAAAGTCAATTTTCTTTGGTCCAAATAAAATGGTGTCAAATATAAAATCTTTAGCAATAAATGCAACCGATGCGATTATAACAATTGCCAAAGTTGAACGAATTAAGTGCCATCGAAGCTCTTCGAGGTGGTCTAAAAAAGACATTTCATTTGAACTTTCATCCATTATTGTATTCCTTTTTTAATTAGGTCTAAGATATGAATCATTCCGCGATAAACACCAGCGGAATCTTGAACTATCAGTTGTCCAATCCCTTTGATTTTTAATGTTGTCAAAGCATCAAAAGCCAAGAGCTCAGGGGCAACTGTTATTGGGTTTTTAGACATGATATCTGTTGCGGTCATGGTACTTAATGTAGTTGTGCTTTTCGAGCATACGTCTGATGTCTCCATCGGTTATGATTCTTGTTGTTTCGTTGTCATCAACAACAATGGTAGTACTAAATCTTTTTCTTACGTCTTCTAAAATCTGCTCTTTATCTAACAATTATTCGTGTTATTCAATGGGATTCGTAAACTAAGTGTTATATTTAGTGGTACAAATGTAAATAATTTTGATTCAAAGACGTAATTAAATGTCGCATACTCCGCTTCAAAGAGAACTTAAAAAATATTTCGGTTTTTCTGAATTCAAAGGTTTACAAGAACCCGTGATTGAAAACCTTCTCGAAGGAAAAGATTCTTTCGTGATTATGCCCACGGGTGGAGGTAAGTCTCTGTGTTACCAACTTCCAGCTCTGATTTCACCTGGGACTGCAATTGTTGTTTCCCCTTTAATTGCATTAATGAAAAATCAGGTCGATGCAATACGAGGAATTTCTTCAGAAGAAGGTATTGCTCACGTACTGAATTCATCGCTTACAAAAACTGCGATCCTTCAAGTCAAAGAAGATATTGTGAATGGAGTGACCAAACTGTTGTTTGTTGCTCCAGAGTCTTTGGTGAAAGAGGATACAATCGAATTCTTGAAAACTGTTGAATTATCCTTTTTGGCTATAGATGAAGCGCATTGTATATCGGAATGGGGACACGATTTTAGACCTGAATACAGAAACCTACGCGTGATGCTCGAAAAGATAGAGAAGAACCTTCCTATAATTGCGCTTACAGCTACAGCAACCCCTAAGGTACAAGAAGACATATTAAAGAATTTAAAAATACCGGAAGCTACACTTTACAAGGCTTCTTTTAATAGGCCAAATTTATATTACGAAGTACAACCCAAAGATGATCAGGTTGAGGCCAACATCATTCGCTTCGTAAAACAAAATGAAGGAAAATCTGGAATTATATACTGTTTATCACGAAAAAAAGTAGAGCAATTAGCTCAAATGCTTCAGGTTAATAACATAAACGCTATTCCTTATCATGCTGGTCTTGACAATAAAACACGTGCTCGAAATCAAGATCGATTCCTCAAAGAGGATTGCGATGTAGTTGTTGCAACGATTGCATTTGGAATGGGAATTGATAAGCCCGATGTACGTTTTGTAATTCACCATGATATCCCCAAGAGTATTGAAAGTTATTATCAAGAAACTGGCCGTGCTGGTCGTGATGGGGGAGAGGGACATTGTTTGGCTTTTTATTCTTACAAAGACATTGAGAAACTCGAAAAGTTTATGTCTGGAAAACCGGTTGCTGAACAAGAAATTGGTTTTGCTCTTTTGAATGAGATGGTTGCTTTTGCTGAAACTTCGATTTCTAGGAGAAAATTCATCTTACATTATTTTGGAGAAGACTTTGACAATGAAACAGGTTTAGGTGGAGAAATGGATGACAATATGCGTTTCCCTAAGAAAAAAGTTGAGGCCCAACAAGAGCTTCAACTACTTATTGATGCGGTAAAACAAACACGCGAGTTGTTCAAATCAAAAGAGCTCGTTAAAACCTTATTGGGGCAACCCAATGCTATCATTAACAGTCATAAGACAAGCGAACTAACTGTTTTTGGTAAAGGAAGTGATAAGCAAGCTTCTTTTTGGATGGCTCTAACAAGGCAAGCAATTGTAGCCAAGTTCCTCTCAAAAGAAATAGAAACTTATGGAGTAGTCAAGATCACATCAAAAGGAAAGGAATTTAGTGCAAACCCTTATTCGTTCTTGATGACCGAGGATCATGATTTTGCTGCCCATAGAAATTCTTCAACTCCAATAAAAAGACAAGTTATTGCAGATGAAAATTTACTTAAAGTACTAATTGGTCTTCGTAAAAAAGTAGCTGACAAAGCAGGAGTTCCTCCTTACACAGTTTTCCAAGAGAACTCTTTAACTGAAATGTCTTTTAAATATCCAATATCATTAGAAGAACTCAAAAACATTAATGGTGTAGGGGAAGGAAAGGCAGTTAAATACGGTCAAGATTTTTTAATTACTATAAAGTCATACGTAGATGAAAATGAGATTTTACGTGCTGATGATTTAATTGTTAAAAGTACGGGAGCAAATTCAGCACTCAAACTATACATGATTCAAAATGTAGACAGAAAATTACCGCTAGATGATATTGCAGCTGCAAAAGGGATGAACATGATTAAGTTCGTAGAAGAAATGGAAACCATCGTTTTTTCAGGTACTAAATTAAATATCAGTTATTGGATTGATGAATTACTCGATGAAGATCAGCAAGAAGAACTACACGAATACTTTATGGAAGCTGAATCTGACGATATTGCTACGGCAATTGAAGAGTTTGATGGGGAATATGAAGAAGAAGATATTCGTCTTTACCGCATTAAGTTTATGAGTGACGTAGCAAATTAATTTCTTTCTTTTTTATCGATTTACTCGTTTACACTTCTTTATCTTTGCTGCTTTAAAAACAACAACATACAACAGATGAAAGACGGTCTATACGCTAAGTTTTCTACCCCTAAAGGAGCTATTTTACTCGCACTTACCTATGCTGAAACTCCAGGTACTGTGGGGAATTTTGTAGGTCTTGCAGAAGGAACTATTAAAAATGATGTTCAAGCCGAGGGAACTCCCTACTACAACGGTTTGAAATTCCACAGAGTTATCGAAGACTTTATGGTTCAAGGAGGTTGCCCTCAAGGATCGGGAGTTGGAGGACCAGGATATCAATTTAATGATGAATTTCACCCAGATTTAAAACACGATAAGCCCGGTATTTTATCGATGGCTAATGCTGGACCTGGCACCAACGGTAGCCAGTTTTTCATTACCCACATCGCAACGCCATGGTTAGATGGTAAGCACACTGTTTTTGGAAGTGTAATTGAAGGGCAAGATATTGTTGATTCAATTGCTCAAAATGATACTATTGATACCTTAGAGATTATTCGTATTGGTCAAGCTGCTGAGGCTTTTGACGCTGCAGATGCTTTTGCAAATTTTGAATCCAATCGCTTGAAGGCTATTGAAGACCAGAAAAAAGCTCAGGAAGCTGCTTTAGCGAGTGTAACCGAAGGCTATGAAAAAACTGCCACTGGTTTGTTTTATAAAATAGAGACTCCAGGAGCTGGAGCTTCTCCAAGTCAAGGACAAAATGTTTCTGTACACTATAAAGGAAGCTTATTAGACGGTACTGTTTTTGATTCTTCTTACAAACGCAATGAGCCCATTGATTTTCCTTTGGGTGTTGGTCAAGTAATCAAAGGTTGGGACGAAGGAATTGCATTATTGTCTAAAGGGGCAAAAGCAACCTTTATTATTCCTGCTGATTTAGGATATGGCTCTGCTGGTGCAGGAGGCGTAATTCCTCCAGATGCTACACTTCAATTTGAAGTTGAACTTGTAGATTTTAAATAGTAAAACAAGTTTACTTCCACTTTATATTACAACCCATACTCGGAAATTGATTTTCGGAGATGGGTTTTTTATTGATCAAATTCAATGCTGCACTTTTCAAATCTTCTCCTGTGATCGGCGTTCCCGATTGAGGTCTTGATGCATCATATCGCCCACGATACACTAATTTATTTTGGTCATCAAAGAGATAAAAGTCAGGTGTACAAGCCGCATCATAAGCCTTTGCGACTTCTTGCGTAGGGTCATATAGATAGGGAAAAGATATTCCGTACTCCTTACAAAGAGCTACCATTTGTTGTGGTCCATCTTGTGGATAATTCTCTATATCGTTACTGGAAATTGCAATGGTTGCGATTCCTTGAGGTTTCAGTTCATCAGCAAGCAGACTAAAGTGCTCTAATAAGTGAATCACGAACGGACAATGATTACACATGAAAACTATTAAAGTTCCTTCTGTTCCCTTCAATTCGGTGAGTGAAACGTTTTCTTTAAGCCTAACATCTAGTAAGTTAAAGT
The DNA here is from genome assembly GCA_003023645.1 of Candidatus Arcticimaribacter sp. GTDB lineage: Bacteria > Bacteroidota > Bacteroidia > Flavobacteriales > Flavobacteriaceae > Arcticimaribacter. The sequence continues at coordinate 8,752 of PXYQ01000067.1, forward strand.
CTGGTGCCATGTGCTGTAACGGAAGCATGGTAGAAGGTGTAAGAGCCATTTTGACGTTTTAAATAATTATTTGTAATTTCAATAAAAAATCAAGACTATGCAAACATTACAACAATTGCTTGATGCGTATGCAGTCAGCCATCAGAATAAAACCAATAAAATCATTCACTATTTTTGCGTCCCAGCAATTTTCTTTTCTATAGTGGGATTGTTAATGAGTATTCCTTCGGGTCTTATTACCAGCATAACCGGTATTGAAAATCCTTTGTACGCAAATTGGGGTGTCGTTTTCTTAATCCCCTTGATGATTTTTTACATTCGGTTATCATTAAAAATGATGTTCTTGATCTTAGGCTTTGCAATTCTATGTATTCTAGGGAACTACCAATTAGCTCTTCAAATGAGTTTGTGGAAAGTTTCGGCTGTGATTTTTGTTATTGCTTGGATTGTCCAATTTTACGGACATAAAATTGAAGGGAAAAAACCATCTTTCCTTGACGATATTAAATTCTTATTAGTTGGCCCTGCTTGGATTTTGGATCATGTATTCAAAAGTAAAAGCTAAACCCACAAAGTTTTCCAATAAAAAACCCCCAAAGAGATAATTCTCTTTGGGGGTTTTTCTTTTTTAAGATTATAATATTAACGCATAAAGTTTGCGTAGAATAAAGTGTTTGCAAAAACTTTATTGGTACCATACCAGTAAGCTCTGAAATTAGTATTGTCGGTCAAAAGAATAATATTCCCTCTCCCTTTACGCACATGTTTAAACGGTACGCTTCCTTTTAAAAGATTCATTTGCTCTTTTGAAATGTATCCACTAAGAAGTGGGTTTTTTGTGTAACGAATAGGGTTATTATAACTCTGCTCGTCAGCTTCCATATAGATTCTAGAATTCCTGAAAATAGGCAAGGTACTTTGTTCTATTCCGAAGTTGATTGGATGGCTTCTGTCGATGTCTGTATTGAAAATTGCTCCACCAATGTTTTGTGCACCACGGTAATTGTCTTTTTGATCAAAAGCAATTCCTTTAGCTTCTCGTTCAAATGATTTTAATTCAACTTTTGAAAGCTCTGACTTATTAACCCATTTGATTGCATCACGATAGGCAACTAAAGATCCACCAGTCTTAATCCAACTTTCAATTTTCTTGGTGCTAGAATTCAATAAGCTTCCAGAGTAACTAGGAATGATGAGGTGTGTGTAACGGCTCAAGTCAATACGGCTTAGTTGACGTACATCAATCTTGGTTACTGGAATTTCGTATTGCGTATCCATTAAGTGCCATATTTCTCCAGCATCATAGCTTCTAACTCCATCTCCAACTAAAACTGCAACGCTTGGTTTTTTAATAGTTTCAAAATTTCGAGACCCTAAATCAATTCCTTCTGTCAGACCTGTACTAACCGATCGAATAGTAAGCATAAGACCCGATGCAGCTTCGATTATTTTTTTATGAAGCATTTCAGAATTCATGTTTTGATTTGCTACAGGAATCATTAAACTACCATAGTCATACGAATTGCCCTCAATAGAGAAAGGCTTAAGTCCGACCTTAACTCGGATTCCAGCATCTAAAAGATCATATAGAAATTTTGGAGTGTAGTATCCGTGTCCTTCCAAAAGGTAGGCATAAGTCGATTGTTCAATTGCTTTGTCATCGGCTATTGCTAGCGTTTTGATTTCAGAACCCGCAAGGGCTATTGATTTTTCAAAGGAATAATTTAAATTAAATGATAAAGGAAAAGTCCAAGCTGAAATATCATAGAACAAACTGTCTTTGAATTTGGTCTGTGTATCAAACATTGCATGAATTAGCTTGCTTTTCTTTTGATTCAGCGGAACAACATAACTGGCTTCTTTGGCATATCTCTTTCCTTTTACCGTTGAGTTTTTAGCTAAAGAGTGCACCTGTATCTTATGACGTTTTAGAATTTCTGCTAAACGGTAGGCAGTTGCAGGATCTTTACTGTTTCCAAAGACAATAGATTTTTGTTTGCTTTGACTTGCTTCTTTAAGTGCATCGCTATAAAATGTTCTTTGATAATCTAAGAGTTTTATGCGCATGTTCTTTGCAGCCTTGAGGGTCGATAAGGCTGTGTTGAATTGATTTCTTATTGTAAAAGGAAAAGTTAGTATGCCATTATCGCTTTCTTGAATATGCCCTCTTGAGCTTGCTTGTTCAAATAGAATACCAATACTTCCATTTACGTCAGGGTAAGTAGACCCTTTTCCGTAGTAAAAGTCATCATAACTTTCTTCGGTGTAATAAAGAGATCCGATTTTGTTTAGTGCTTCTGCATGGAAATTACCAATCTCTCGCGTAAGGGTTTGGTTCATTTTTGGAGTAAGTGGATTTACTCGTGACTGAATTCCAGGTTGAAAAAAGAAGGTAGCGTTGGTTCCCATTTCATGATGATCCGTTAGTATGTTTGGAAGCCATTCTGTAAAACTTTGAATACGAACCTTAGATTCTGGTAATTGTACAGGAAGCCAATCACGATTCATGTCAAACCAATAATGATTCGTTCTTCCTCTTGGCCATGCCTCAGTATATTCTCTGTCGTTTGAGTCCGGATTAAGAATATTACTTTTATGGGTGTTTGCCCATTGAGAAAAACGTTGTAATCCGTCTGGATTGTAGCTTGGATCAAACAATACCACAACATCTTGGAGGAGTTCACTTACGCTAGCATTCTGCGAAGCTGCAAGGTGATAAGCAACCATTAAGCCCGCATT
>PXYQ01000068.1 GCA_003023645.1 Candidatus Arcticimaribacter sp.
AGACTGTAAATCTGCTGACTACGTCTTCGCAGGTTCGAATCCTGCTCTCCCCACATTTAAATGAATGGATAAAATTAAATTGCGAGAGTAGCTCAGTTGGTAGAGCGTCAGCCTTCCAAGCTGAATGTCGCCGGTTCGAACCCGGTCTCTCGCTCTTTTTTTATTGCCGGTGTAGCTCAGGGGTAGAGCGTTTCCTTGGTAAGGAAGAGGTCGGCAGTTCAAATCTGCTCGCTGGCTCTAATTTTCTTCAATCTCCTAACAAATACAAACTTTAAATTGGATTTTCAATATCACTAAAGGTTTAGTATGCACATTATATTCTTCAGGAATTTTTTCTAAAAAAAAATAAACCATATTCGGATGTCTTCATAGAACTTAATAAGCAGCCCTATGGTAGTTGCACTAATTAAAAAGTATTTGAAAATCTTTAGAACTAGATGTTTCATTTGAATGATTAAGTTTAGCTTGTAAAAATATTCTTTTCTTCCTCCATCCTTTCTTTTTTACAGGAACTTTTAAAGCGAGTGTCAATTAATTTTTTAGAATGCTATTTTTTATTCACTTTTGCCTGTAGCCCCTGTGCAACATAAATTTTATTTGTAATTCATGCAAGCAGCTTTTGACACCAATATCTTCAACTTAAAGTACTATGGTTTTTGGTTTTTATATTTTGTCATTGCTCGCCTTTTATTTATGGGTTATCATTTCGGTATAACAAAAACCTTAGCGCCAAGTGAGTTATTTTTTGTCTTTGGATATGGCTTACGATTGGGTTTGTCAATTGCGGCATATCTTGTAATCATCCCCTTTATCTTAGTGCTTTTGCGTTCTTTTCTTTCAGAAAGAACAGTTTGTATTCCTATGTTGTGGCTAGGAGGAGCTTTAGAGCCCAAAGGAACCGTGAACACAAACTTGGGTTCGCAAGTTGACCTTGCGTATACCTTGCTTGATTTATTAGGAGCTAATAATTCCGCTTTTGAATTTAGAACTCATCTGCTCAACTCAAGTAAAGAGCATTTTGTACATTATGTTTTCAATCAAGGTTTCGGAGCTATCAACGATTCTGGTTTCTAGGTGTATGATTTTATCAAAAAGGATGCAGTGCAGACGTCTGATTCAAAACAAGAAACTTTGAAAGCCAACGGGAGCGCTATATTGCAAACAACGTATCAAGATTTCTTGGAAAAGTAAAAACAATTTATGGAAATTAAAACACATCATATAGCAACCCCCAAAACAGCTCGATATACTGCTTATGGAGAGCTAAGTTCAAAAACGAAATACTTCTGGTTTGTGTTGCATGGATCTAATATGTTGTCCGAACAAATGCTTTATAAATTCAAAGACTTTGATCCAGAAACTCATTTTGTAATTGCTCCAGAAGGTTTATCTCGTTTTTATGTAAACGGCTTTGGGGGGGAGGTAGTAGCTTCTTGGATGACCAAGCGCGATCGTTTAGAAGAAATTCATGACTTTTCGGTTTATTGTTCAACCTTGTATGACACCTATGTTCAAAAACTCCCAAAGTCCTGTAAGACTATCATTATGGGTTTTTCTCAAGGTGGAGTAACGGCAATGCGCTGGTTACATCATTTGGACGTAACAGTAGATTTTTTAATTCCATACGCTTGTTGGATTCCAGAGGACATTGATTATTTAACTGCCAAAACCGATTGGAATAAAATCTGTAAAATCTTCACCTATGGCGCCGAAGATCAATTTTTGAACGAGAAAAAAATTATTGAAATACAAGAAATTTGTAAGGCTGGGAATCTTGATTTCCACAACGAAATTTATGCTGGGGATCATCGGGTAGATAAAAAGCAGTTGAAAAAGATTTTTAAGCAGTATATTGAACACTAAAACAAGAACTACATTTATATGGCAGATACTACATTTTGGGACGGATCAGAACAATACTTGTGTGACAAGGAGTTAGCGCAAGCATTTCACATAGCACGTACTTTAGGGATGCCTTTGCTCATCGAAGGAGAACCGGGGACTGGAAAAACAGAATTACCACTACAGTTTGCTGCTAGTCAACAAACCGAAATGTTTGTGTACCCAGCTGGGTCTAAAAGTACAGTAGAACAATTTGTCGCCAAATTTGATCATGTAAAATATTTGAGAGATTCGCAGATTGAAATTCTCAATGCACAACGAAACGAAAAAGGATTGGACACGAAACTTTCGACTGGAGGAAGGGATACGGAAAACCTATCAGATTATGTTGCAATGGGACCTGCTGCCAAAGCATTCAGTACGCCAAACTCTGTATTACTGATCGATGAAATTGACAAAGCTCCTCGTGAGTTCCCAAACGATTTGTTATATGCATTGAGTCATCGAAAATTCATTTTACCAGAATCTGGAGAAGTAATAGAAACTTCAGAAAAAGACATGCCGGCCATCGTAATTACTTCCAACCGTGAACAAGAGTTACCTACAGCTTTTAAGGGTCGCTGCATATACCATTACATACAATTTCCTGATGCTGAAAAAATGCGTTTGATTGTTAGTAAGCATCATCCTCAGGTTTCAAATAAAATTGTTGACGCTTCGATGGATATTTTTTACCAACTGCGAAGAATAGGATTGGAACGCTCGCCCACCACACGAGAATTACTAAACTGGCTCCGTTTTATAAAAACGTTTACGACACAAGAAGCGTTATCTAAAATCAATTCCTTGGATGGATTAGGAACATTGATTAAAACTCAAGCCGATTTAGAGCGCGTTCAGCGTCAGTTTGGAAATGCATCCGAGCAAAGTTTCGGTACACTAAACTAGCTCGATGTTTACAACACTTCCAGAAGCATTTAAAAAATTTGATCTCGCAGTAGATGTACGCGCATTGTTGTTGCTACAACGGGCAATGGACAAAGGTTTGGTACGAACTATTGGAGACCTTTTTAACGTATTGCGCACCTTTATAATAAAAGATCCTGAACATATGGGGCCCTATACCAAGGCTTTTTATGCCTATTTTTTAGATATCAATATTCGACCCAATGACCGTTTGAACGATGCCATTCTTCGTTCCCAAACATTTGAGCAATGGAAGGAAACGAATTTTGGACGTATCGAAGATGATATAACCCCCGATGAATGGGTTAATCGTTTTTTAGATCAAGTGCATTTAACACATTATGATATTAAAGAAGTGTTGGATGGACGCGAGCTTTGGGATAAAGACAAGGGTGACTTAGAAGACAATCCAGAGGGAAATAAAGATGAAGCTCTAAACCGACCTTTAGACCGCATGGCAGATTACTCTGATTTAACTTTGGAGGAGTTAATGCAACGCATGGAGGAAGTAAAGGAACAACAACAAAGCGAACATAGCGGTGGAAGTCATTGGATCGGAACTGGCGGAATTTCTCCTTATGGTCACGGTGGTGGAGCAAAAGACGGAATTCGTGTTGGTGGATCGGGTGGAGGCAAAATGGCCCGAAAAGTTTTAGGGGATTCAAACTTTTTCCCTGTTGATTTGGAAGCCATATTAAATGACAATAATATAGACGCAGCTTTAGCTTCTCTTAAAGGAATAGTAGAAGAAACAGCCCATGAAATTTTAGATGTAAAAGAGACCATCGAAAAAGGTTTGGAGCGGGGAGGGCTATTCATTCCTGAAATCAAAAACGAGACCTTCGATAAACTTCAGGTATTATTGATTATTGATAACGGAGGGTATTCGATGCATCCTTACATTAAATCTGTTCAAACCTTGTTTCGAAAAATGAAAACACGTTTTGCACACGACCTTGAAACCTATTATTTTCACAATACAGTGTACCGTCAAGTTTTTACCGACTCCCAACGACGAAAATCACTTCCAATAGAGCGTCTTTTGTCAAAAGACCCCAATTACCACGTTTTTTTTATTGGTGATGCTGCAATGGCTCCCTACGAATTGGATCGCGCTAGTTTAAACACCTACTCTGAAATTAAAGAACACTTTAAGAAAGTTGCTTGGTTGAATCCCGAACCAGTTCGCTATTGGAATGGAACCCTTTCTACACAAATCATAAAAGAACTACTTCCGATGTACCCTCTAACTCCCAAAGGGATCGAACAAGCCGTCTTGGAAATGAATAGAAAAAAGTAAACGTTTTTGGTTCTTTAAAGAAGTTGATAAAAGACATAAACTACCTTTTATCAAGGCACAATTAACTGCTTCTGAGTCAATATTTAAATCAAAAAACGTACACTTATTTTCGTCGTATAAAAAAAATAGGGAAAAAGTTGTAGAAAAGTAATTTTTAAATAAAAAAATTTATAAATTTGCACCTCTTAAAACATTAAAGAAAAACCTGTATTATGGCTAAAGAAACATTTGATCGGTCAAAACCCCACTTAAATATTGGAACCATCGGTCACGTAGATCACGGTAAAACTACACTAACTGCTGCAATTACGAAGGTAATGTCAGACGCTGGTTACTCTGAAGCGAGAAGTTTTGACCAAATCGACAACGCTCCTGAAGAAAAAGAGCGTGGTATTACTATCAACACATCACACGTTGAGTATCAAACAGAAAATCGTCATTACGCACACGTTGACTGTCCAGGTCACGCCGATTACGTAAAGAACATGGTTACTGGTGCTGCTCAAATGGACGGAGCAATTCTTGTAGTTGCTGCAACAGATGGACCAATGCCTCAGACTAGAGAGCACATCCTACTAGGACGTCAGGTTGGTGTACCTCGTATTGTTGTGTTTCTTAACAAAGTCGACATGGTTGACGATGAAGAACTTTTAGAATTAGTTGATATGGAAGTAAGAGAATTACTTTCTTTTTACGACTATGATGGAGATAACACTCCAGTAATTCAAGGTTCTGCTCTTGGTGCTCTTAACGGAGAACAAAAATGGGTAGACAGCGTATTGAGCCTTATGGCAGAAGTAGATCAATGGATCGAGCTTCCAAAACGTGATGTAGAAAAAGATGCATTAATGCCAGTTGAAGACGTATTCTCAATTACTGGTCGTGGTACTGTTGCTACGGGTCGTATTGAAACAGGTGTATTTAACTCCGGAGACGAAGTTGATATCATCGGTATGGGTGCTGAAAAACTGAAGTCTACAGTAACTGGAGTTGAAATGTTTAGAAAAATATTAGACCGAGGTGAAGCTGGAGATAACGTTGGTATCCTTCTAAGAGGTATCGAGAAAGCGGATATCAAAAGAGGTATGGTAATCTGTAAGCCAGGTTCTGTAACTCCACATGCTAAATTCAAAGCTGAGGTATACGTTCTTAAAAAAGAAGAAGGTGGACGTCACACTCCATTCCACAATAACTATCGTCCACAGTTTTACGTACGTACCACTGATGTTACAGGAAACATTTCTCTTCCTGATGGCGTAGAGATGGTTATGCCTGGAGATAACTTAACAATCCATGTAGATCTAATCAGCCCAATCGCTTTAAGCCTTGGACTTCGTTTTGCTATCCGTGAAGGTGGTAGAACTGTAGGTGCTGGTCAGGTTACAGAGATTTTAGACTAAGAAAAAAGTTTTTAAATTGATTCAATAAGGTGTCCGTCTATGACGGGCGCCTTTTGTGTCAAATAAAAACGGGTTTAGCTCAGTTGGTAGAGCACTGGTCTCCAAAACCAGGTGTCGGGAGTTCGAGCCTCTCAACCCGTGCATTAATAATAATAGCATCAGATGTCAGCAATTATATCCTACATAAAAGAGTCTTTTGAAGAATTAACAAATAATGTTTCGTGGACACCACGAGCAGAATTACAACGTCTTACAGTCGTTGTTCTTGTTTTTTCAATCCTTTTCTCATTAGCTATTTGGGGTGCAGATACTGTACTGTCAAGAGTTATTTCTGTTTACTTTAACTTAATCAACGGATAGATGTCTGAAGTAAGCGAGAAAAAATGGTACGTTGTTCGTGCGGTAAGTGGTCAAGAAGCTAAAATCAAAGATTATATTGCTTCTGAGATTACCCGTTTGGGCTATGATCATCACCTTGAAGATATTTTAGTTCCCACTGAAAAAGTTGTTCAAATCCGTAATGGTAAAAAGATCAACAAAGAAAAAGTTTATTTCCCAGGTTACATCATGGTGAAGGCAGATTTGGTAGGTGAGATTCCTCACATCATCAAGTCGGTTACTAATGTAATTGGATTTTTAGGTGAAACTAAAGGTGGAGAACCAGTTCCTTTAAGATCATCTGAGGTTAGCAGAATGTTAGGTAAAGTAGATGAGTTGGCACTTACAGAAGAGCATGCTGCAATACCCTATTCGTCTGGTGAAACAATTAAAGTTGTTGATGGACCGTTTAATGGCTTCACAGGAACTATTGAGACTGTAAATGAAGAGAAGCGTAAACTTGAAGTAATGGTTAAAATTTTCGGAAGAAAAACTCCATTAGAGTTAAGTTACATGCAAGTAGAGAAAATTTAAATGTTACATATATATCGAATCGTTTAGAGCTTCCACTCTAAATTATTCTTAATCGTAAATTGAAACAATGGCAAAAGAAGTAGACAAGCTAGTCAAATTACAAGTAAGGGGAGGTGCAGCGAATCCGTCGCCACCGGTTGGACCCGCGCTAGGTGCTGCAGGGGTTAATATCATGGAGTTTTGTAAGCAGTTTAACGCTAGAACTCAAGATAAGCCTGGTAAAGTTTTACCAGTTGTAATCTCTGTATATAAGGATAAGTCTTTTGACTTTATCATTAAAACACCTCCGGCGGCCATTCAATTGATGGAAGCAGCTAAAGCCAAGAAAGGTTCAGGCGAACCCAATAGAGTTAAAGTTGCGACAGTATCTTGGGATCAAATAAAAGTAATTGCTGAAGATAAAATGCAAGATTTAAATGCATTTACTATCGAATCGGCAATGAAAATGATTGCGGGAACCGCACGATCTATGGGCTTCACTGTATCAGGAGGAGAGTCCCCTTTTTAATTTTATAAAGAAAGAAAATGGCACGACTTACAAAAAATCAAAAAGAGTCAAGAGCAAAAGTAGAAGCGAATAAAGTCTACTCTCTTGAAGAAGCTTCCGCATTAGTGAAAGAAATTACTAATGTAAAGTTTGACGCTTCTGTTGACTTAGCTATTCGTTTAGGAGTTGATCCTCGAAAAGCTAATCAAATGGTTCGTGGAGTAGTAACCCTTCCGCATGGTACTGGAAAAAATGTTCGAGTACTAGCCTTAGTAACTCCTGACAAGGAAGCTGAAGCATTAGAAGGTGGAGCTGACTTTGTTGGACTGGATGAATATTTACAAAAGATCAAAGACGGTTGGACCGATGTTGATGTAATTGTTACTATGCCTAGTGTAATGGGTAAATTAGGTCCTTTAGGACGTGTATTAGGCCCTCGTGGTTTAATGCCAAACCCAAAGACTGGTACAGTAACTATGGACATTAAGAAAGCTGTTAGTGATGTAAAAGGAGGTAAGATTGATTTTAAAGTTGATAAGACTGGAATCATTCATGCTTCTGTAGGTAAATCTTCATTTACTGCTGACAAGATTATGGAAAATGCATTTGAACTGTTGAACACAGTGATGAAGCTAAAACCATCTACGACCAAAGGAATCTATGTGAAGAGCATTTTTATGTCTAGCACAATGAGTCCTAGTATTTCAATTGACACTAAAATCGCTTAAGATTTTTTAAAACTAATTCGAATGACAAGAGAAGAAAAATCGCAAGTAATTGAAAAGCTAACCGCTGAGCTGTCTGAAGCTAAAACTTTGTATCTAACCGATACTGCAGGTTTAAATGCTAAAGATACTTCTGCGCTTAGACGTGCTTGTTTTAAGGCCGATATTAGATTATCAGTAGTTAAGAATACGCTTTTATTAAAAGCTATGGAAGCTTCTGATAAAGAATTCGGTGACTTAAAAGAAGTTTTAAAAGGGAATACGTCCTTAATGTTTTCTGAAGCTGGAAATGCTCCTGCAAAAGTAATCAAAGATTTTCGTAGAAAATCTGACAAACCCGTATTGAAAGGCGCTTATATTGAAGAGTCTGTATACATCGGGGATGATCAAATTGATGCTTTAGTAGCAATCAAATCCAAAGAAGAACTTATTGGAGATATTATTACCTTATTACAATCGCCTGCTAAGAATGTTATTTCTGGACTTAAGTCTGGTGGTGGCAAACTAGCTGGTATATTGAAAACCCTATCAGAACGTTAGTCTGATAAAAATTTGTGTACGCACTCAACTAAATAATTATTTAAATTAAATTTCTAAACTATACAAAATGGCAGATTTAAAAGAATTCGCAGAACAACTAGTTAATTTAACAGTAAAAGAAGTTAATGAATTAGCTACTATTTTAAAAGATGAGTATGGTATCGAGCCAGCAGCAGCAGCAGTTGCTATGGCAGGTCCAGCAGCAGGTGGAGGAGAAGCAGCTGAAGAGCAAACAGAATTTACTGTTGTTCTTAAAGCAGCAGGAGCTTCGAAATTAGCAGTTGTTAAACTTGTTAAAGAACTTACAGGTCTTGGTCTTAAAGAGGCAAAAGGTTTAGTGGATAGCGCACCAGCTAATGTAAAAGAAGCTGTGTCTAAAGACGAAGCTGAAGGTTTAAAAACTTCTTTAGAAGAAGCAGGAGCTGAGGTTGAAGTTAAGTAATTCGCCCATCCTAAATAAATAAGGTTATTGCCTCTGGATTTTGTCCAGAGGCTTTAACCCTTTTATAGTTTATAGACACCCCTAGTCTTGAATCGCTGTTGAAATTAATATAAAACCACTCCTGATGCCGAGTATATTAAAGAATAGAGTAAATTTCGCTTCTGCCAAGAAGACACCACAATATCCAGATTTTCTAGATATTCAAATTAAATCTTTTCAAGATTTCTTTCAACTCGAGACCAAATCTGCCGAACGAGCAGAAGAAGGTCTTTTCAATACATTCAAAGAAAACTTCCCAATTACCGATACGCGTAATCAGTTTGTTTTAGAATTCATTGATTATTTCGTTGATCCACCACGTTACTCTATACAAGAGTGTATCGAAAGAGGATTAACGCATTCTGTTCCCTTAAAGGCACGTTTGAAATTATACTGTACAGATCCTGAACATGAAGATTTCGAAACCATTGTACAAGATGTATTCTTGGGTACAATACCTTACATGACCCCAAGTGGTACTTTTGTAATCAATGGAGCTGAGCGAATTGTTGTTTCTCAGTTACACCGTTCACCGGGTGTATTCTTTGGTCAGTCATTCCACGCAAACGGTACTAAATTGTACTCTGCACGTGTAATACCTTTCAAAGGTTCTTGGATTGAATTTGCGACAGACATTAATAATGTGATGTACGCTTACATTGATCGTAAGAAAAAATTACCGGTAACCACACTTTTCCGTGCAATCGGATATGAAAGTGATAAAGATATTCTTGAAATATTTGATCTTGCTGAAGAGATCAAAGTTTCAAAAACCGCTCTTAAGAAAATTCTTGGGCGTAAACTAGCGGCTCGTGTATTGAATACATGGCACGAAGATTTTGTTGATGAAGATACGGGAGAAGTTATCTCTATTGAACGTAACGAAATCATCATCGATCGTGATACCGTTGTTGAAAAAGACCACATTGAAGAAATTCTTGAAGCTAGTGTGAAAACTATTTTATTACATAAAGAAGACGCTCATATGTCTGATTATGCAATTATTCACAATACTCTTCAAAAAGATCCAACTAACTCTGAAAAAGAAGCGGTTGAACATATATACCGTCAATTAAGAAACGCTGAGCCGCCAGATGAAGAGACAGCTCGTGGAATTATTGACAAGTTATTCTTCTCGGATCAACGTTATAACCTTGGAGAGGTCGGACGTTACCGAATGAATAAAAAGTTAGGGAACAACGAAGGAATGGATAAGCTTGTTTTAACTAAACAAGACATCATTACGATTGTAAAGTATTTAATTGAATTGATCAACTCGAAAGCAGAGATCGATGATATTGATCACTTATCTAACCGTCGTGTTCGTACTGTAGGAGAACAACTTTCTTCTCAGTTTGGTGTTGGTCTAGCTCGTATGGCTCGAACAATTCGTGAACGAATGAATGTTCGTGACAACGAAGTGTTTACACCGATTGACTTGATTAATGCAAAAACATTATCTTCTGTAATCAACACTTTCTTCGGAACAAACCAGTTGTCTCAGTTTATGGATCAAACGAATCCTTTAGCTGAAATTACGCACAAGAGACGTCTATCGGCTCTAGGACCAGGTGGACTTTCAAGAGAGCGTGCTGGTTTTGAAGTACGAGATGTACATTATACACATTACGGACGTTTATGTCCTATTGAAACACCTGAAGGACCAAACATTGGTTTGATTTCTTCGCTTGGTGTTTTTGCTAAAGTAAACAACCTTGGATTTATTGAAACTCCTTACCGAAAAGTAACGGATGGTAAAATCAATCTTGAAGAGACTATTTATTTAAGTGCAGAAGAAGAAGAAAGCAAATTAATTGCTCAGGCGAATATTCCGTTCGATGAAGAAGGAAATATTACGGCTGATAAAATTATTGCACGTCAGGAAGCTGATTATCCAGTAATTGATCCTACAGATGTTGATTATACAGATGTAGCTCCGAACCAAATTGCTTCTATATCAGCATCTCTAATTCCTTTCTTGGAACATGATGATGCAAACCGTGCTTTGATGGGATCAAACATGATGCGTCAGGCCGTTCCTTTATTACGTCCTGAATCTCCGATTGTTGGGACTGGTCTTGAGCGTCAAGTTGCTTCAGATTCTAGAGTATTGATCAATGCTGAAGGTAACGGAGTTGTAGAGTATGTTGATGCAGATAAAATTACCATCAAATACGATCTTACTGAAGAAGAGCAATTGGTGCGCTTCGAAAGTGAAACGAAAAGCTATAACCTAATTAAGTTTAGAAAAACGAACCAAGGTACTTGTATCAACCTAAAACCGATTGTTAAAAAAGGAGACCACGTTAAATTAGGTCAAGTTCTTTCACAAGGATATGCTACTCAAGATGGGGAGCTTGCTTTAGGTAGAAACATGAAAGTAGCCTTTATGCCTTGGAAAGGGTATAACTTTGAGGATGCGATTGTGATTTCTGAACGTGTTGTTCGTGAAGATGTATTTACATCAATTCATATCGACGAGTATTCTTTAGATGTGCGTGATACAAAGCTAGGTTCGGAAGAACTTACAAACGATATCCCGAACGTAAGTGAAGAAGCTACAAAAGATCTTGACGAATTCGGAATGATTCGTATTGGAGCTGAAGTTAATCCTGGAGATATATTAATTGGAAAAATTACTCCAAAAGGAGAATCTGATCCAACACCAGAAGAAAAACTTTTACGTGCCATATTTGGAGATAAAGCTGGAGATGTAAAAGATGCTTCATTAAAAGCACCACCATCATTACATGGTGTTGTTATTGATAAAAAATTATTTACGCGT
>PXYQ01000069.1 GCA_003023645.1 Candidatus Arcticimaribacter sp.
TGCACCAATGGATTGTTTCCCATAAAATGAGAAATCTCGTTAAAAATATCTTCACTGAAGACAGATGTTAGGTTTATGGTGAAATGTTGCAACAAAAACACAACCAGGAATAAACCTGATAGCGCCATGGCATATTTTCGTGCTAAAGATGACTTGATTACTCCGCTCATTAATTATTAGTTTAGTTTTACAAAATTAGGCTAAAAGGATTTCGAAATAAAATATATATCCCCTTTTTTTGACCTGTGAACCATCCTTCTCAAAGGAAGGAAAAAATGTTTTACTTTTTTAGAATAAAATAGACTTTAACAGTCTAAACCTTAGACAAAATCTCAGAAAGAAAAGCCAATACTCACTCCAAAAACTTGTCGTGTTTGTATTTTTGCAAGTGCATTGTCATCATACACCAGTTGTATTTCGAACTGAGCAGCCAAATAATTGTTTATTTTCATGTCAATTCCTAAGGTATAATCAAAATCAAAATTCTTAAAGTCTTCTAGGTAGTTAGAAATGAGATTCAGTTTATTGACTAGAATCACATTGGGCAGTATGGGCCATTTTCCTTGAGCTGCAATCGAAAATCCTAATTCCCATCGAGCTTGTTGATTTGGTCCTACACCAAAGTAGGTTTCTCCAACAGCTAAATCCTTAGTAAATTGTTCTGCAACGTGGATTAGACGTCCCGCCAAAGGTTCAACTTGAAGGCTGAAAGATCGTGATTTTTTATAGGTATATCCTACCCCAATGCGAGCATATAACGGGGAGAAGATGGCTGTTGTTTGAGTACTTATCTCTTGACCCGAATCCCCTTCAGAAAAAGCATACCCAGCAATCCATTGTGATTTTAAATTGAATGAGGTTGAGAACCCCCAAGGTCGCTCTCCAACGCGAGCCAAGACCGAATTCAACTCCAAATGGTCTACTGTTTTTTTATAAAAAGCTGAGGATTCAGTTTTAGTAAAACCCAAAGATGCGTCTAAGGTTGTTGTCCAATCCCATTGCTCTTGCGTTCGTTGAATTTTATAATCTAGGTTTACAATTCCATTAAAGTTATTGGTTCCACCGCCAAGCCATTCTCCAAATGTAGCCTGATTGAGGAGCACACTTACTTTTCCTTCTTTGAACCAAAGACTGTCTTTAGGTTTCTCGGTTTGACCATATCCAAAACTCAGCGAGCCAAAAAGCAAAAGTAACAGGAAATACCCTTGTAGTTTTATCGAATTATTGGATGTGTAATTCTTTTGTTTGTTTAAGTGAACCTTTGGTGAACTCGACACTATAGGTGCCTTTTTCGAGGTAGTGTGTTCCATTTTTAGCAGATTTTGAGGGTGATTTTTTATTCTTTTTATTGTAATTCGTAATGCCTTTTGCATCTTTTTCGAGTGCATAGATAACGAAATTAAAGCCAACTTCAAGCATTCCCTTTTGTGAAAATAAAACAGCACCTTTTACATCTTTTACTTGCATTTCATAAGCACCTGCAGTTTTTGCGAAGGCAGTAAAAGTAGTTTCTGGTTCAAACACCTTTCTCCAAGAAGAATAGCTCGATCCCCAACGTTTAGAATGTTTTACGTTCTCAGGATCTAGTAGGGCTAATTCTTGTTTCAAAAAAGCATTATTTACCTTTTGGAAAGGGGCTAAATCTGCTTTGTAAATCGATCGCCCGTGGGTTCCAACCAAAAGATGATTTGCTTCAGGCTGAACTACCAAATCGTGCACTGCTGCTGTGGTTAATCCTTTATTAAAAGGGAGCCATTTTTGACCTAGATCAAACGATACATAAACGCCTTGGTCGTTCCCGAGGTATAAAATTTGATCGTTATTAGGATCTTCTCTGATTACATTAACTGGGCTATTGGGCAAGTTTTTATTTATAGATTTCCAACTGATTCCTTTGTCTTCGCTAACATATACATAGGCTGCGAAATCATCGTTTCTGTAGCCGTTTAAAGTGATATATACTCGCTCTTTTTGATGTTCAGAAGCAATAACCCTACTGACCCATAAATTCTGAGGTAAGTCATCGGAAATACGATCCCAGCTTCCTCCGCCATTTTCTGATCGATATACATAACCGTCGTCACTACCTGTGTATAAAAAACCAAACTGAGCTGGTGATTCTGCAATCGTGGTTAATGTTCCGAAAGCTACATTTCCCTTCTTCCCACCTTGTGTTAGATCGCCAGAAATTGCTGCCCAATCGTTCCCTTGATTTAACGATCTATGCAGTTTATTTCCTCCTAAATACAGGATGTCTTGGTTATGAGAGGACAGTAAAATTGGTGTTTGCCAATTGAAGCGATATGGTGCCTCGCCTAATTCATGCTTAGGCTGTATGTAGGTTCTTTTCTTTGTTTCTAAGTCTATGCGGAAGTAATTTCCAAATTGATATCCAGTGTAAACAATGTCGCTGTTTCTGTTGTCAATTTGAACTTGCATTCCATCGCCTCCCATAATGGAAGTCCATGGATTGTGCCCCGTAGCTTGCCAGCGCTCATCGTCTCGAGCGTTATGTGCGCCTTTCCAAACCCCATTGTCTTGTAATCCGCCGTAAACATTATAGGGCTTTTCATGATCAATATTAATCGCATAAAATTGTCCAACCGCCGTAGAATTGTTTTTCATCCAATGCGCACCATCGTCATAGGTAATATTAACTCCACCATCATTTCCGTTAATTAAATGACCCGGCTTGTTCGGGTTTATCCATAAAGCATGATGGTCTGAATGGACATTAGATTTCCCTATTGATGTAAAGTTTGCACCTCCATCGTCTGATGTTAACAGTGGAACACCATAAATATATATTTTATCCGCATTTTTTGGAGCTACATGAATGTGGCCAAAATAGTAGCCGTAACTGTAGTACAAGTCGTCAATATAACCGGCGTGGGTTTTCGCCCAGGTTGTTCCTCCGTCTGTACTCTTAAAAACCTCAGCGCCAACTACCGGAGTATCGAACAATAATGCATTTGCATCCTCTAAGTAAATTGCCAAATCTTTGGGCAACACGAGACCGTTACGTACACTGTTTTTTATATTTGCAGCACGGTATTTTTCTTGAAAATTATTTTCTTTTAAAAATGAATTTAAGGTCTTGTCTTCAAGCGCCAAAAAGGCTTCTTTGCTCATGCTTTTAAAATCGTTTTTGGTCAACCCATTAGTTTTCTTTGGAACATCGTCTGGACGTCTGAATTGAGAATCATGGATTGCATAAACTGTGTTTTCATCATAAACCGCAAGACCAATACGACCAACACCTCTTCCCGTTGGAAAACCGCTTTTGTCGGTAGAAATTAACTTCCACGTTTTACCAGCATCGGTGCTTTTATAAATTCCTGAGTTCGATCCGTTCCCAGAAAAATTCCATGCTTTTCTGTCTTTCTCCCATGCTGCTGCGTATTGAATATTAAAGTCATTTGGGACAATGCTCATGTCGATGATTCCCGAAGTTTCGTTCACAAATAAAACCTGTTCCCATGAGTTTCCTCCATCTTCAGAACGATAAATCCCACGCTCAGCATTGGGAGTATATAAATGTCCTGTAACACCTACAACCACTTCTTCTGGATTGTTTGGGTTAATCAATATTTTTCCGATATGATGACTGTCTTCTAATCCTTTCACCTCCCAGCTTTCACCATTGTTGGTAGTCTTGAGCATACCAATTCCAGCATAGGAGGAACGAGAAGCATTATTTTCTCCTGTCCCAACCCACAGGGTTTTAGTAGACCAATGCATAGCGATTTCACCTATGTTCTGTGTTGGAGCGTTGTCGGTGATTGATGTGAAACTGATTCCGTTGTCTTTTGTATGCCAAATTCCGCCCGAAGCGTAGGCTGCGTAAAACTCGGTTGGATCTGCTGGATTTACTTCTAATGCGACAATTCTCCCACTCATTACCTTGGGTCCAATATTCTCAAAAGGTATGTTCTTGACAATTGAATTTTGTGTGTCTTTGGTCTGGGCACTTAAAGTAATTGCAGTGCAAAGCAATAAAAAGGAATGGACTAATTTCATAACAGTTGGTTCTATTGTTTCTTGGTTGTTGAAAGTACAAAAAAATACTGTTGAAGAAAAAGAATCCGATTAAAGGCGTTCTTAGTCAAATTCCTATATTTACTCAAAATAACCAATATTATGCGCTACCAACCACTCCCTTCAAGCTTTTACTCGAATACTAGAAACGCTTTTATGCAGGCAATGAAGCCCAACAGTATTGCTGTTTTTAATTCGAATGATACCTATCCGGTTAGCGCAGATTCTGTTTTACCCTTCGAACAACAACGCGACATTTTTTATCTAACAGGAGTTGATCAGGAAGAAAGCATTTTACTTCTTTTCCCAGATGCTGTAGATCCTAAGATGCGAGAAATTCTTTTTGTTCGCGAAACCAATGATCATATAGCGGTTTGGGAAGGCGCTAAACTTTCCAAAAGCCAAGCAACAGATCGTTCTGGGATTGAAACTATTTTTTGGCTTCAAGATTTCGATCGTATCCTTGATCAATTGAGTGCGTTTAATGATACTTTTTATTTCAACACCAACGAGCATTATCGACAGGCAGTAGAAACACAAACCCGAGAAGATCGGTTCATTAAGAAATGTAAAGAACTTTATCCCGCCCATGGAGTAGCCAAAAGTAACCCCATTTTACAAAAATTACGTGCCGTAAAAACTGCTGAAGAAATAGACCAAATTCAAACCGCATGTGACATTACTGAAAAAGGATTCCGCCGCCTTCTTGACTTCGTAAAACCGGGGGTTTGGGAATATGAAATTGAAGCTGAATTGTGCCATGAATTTTTACGAAATCGATCCAAAGGTTTTGCTTACACTCCTATTATTGCATCTGGAAACAGTGCCAATGTACTTCACTACACCGAAAACAAAGCCCAATGTAAGGCCGGAGAATTAATCTTGCTTGATGTTGCAGCCGAATATGGAAATTATAAAAGTGACCTCACCCGAACCATTCCTGTTTCTGGAGCATTCACAGAAAGACAAAAGGCAGTTTACAACGCAGTTCTTCGAGTGAAAAATGAAGCTACCAAGCTTTTAGTTCCTGGAACGATCTGGAAAGAGTATCACAAAGAGGTCGGCGAATTAATGACTTCTGAACTTCTAGGACTCGGTCTCCTAGACAAGACTGATGTGCAAAATCAAGATCCAGAATGGCCAGCATACAAAAAGTATTTTATGCATGGAACTTCGCATCACATTGGGTTGGATACCCATGATTACGGATTACTCCATTTGCCTATGGAAGCCAATATGGTCTTTACTGTTGAACCTGGAATTTATATTCCCGCAGAAGGTTTTGGAGTTCGCTTGGAAGATGATGTTGTTGTTCAAGCGGAAGGAAGTCCAATTAATTTAATGGGAAATATTCCTATAGAAGTTGAAGAAATAGAAAGTTTGATGCGGGGGTAATTTAACTACACCCACAATCTGTTCCACAACCTTTCGTAGTTTTAGGAACAATGTATTTTTTATAAAGGAATCGTACGGATAAAAAGCCGGCTGCAGTTACCAATACAAGTTGAAGGATTTCCATTAGGCTAAAATTTGATAAACGATTAGAGCTGAAAGATAGGCAATTAAGGTCATACTAAACAGTTGGATCATGGGCCACTTCCATCCGTTAGTTTCTTTTTTGACAATCGCGAGTGTACTCATACACTGCAATGCAAAGGCATAAAAGAGCATCAATGAAACTCCCGTGGGTAAATCGAATAGAAGTTCTCCGTTGGGTTTTCGCTCGGCTTTCATTCTGTTTTTAATAGTTTCTTCTTGATTGTTTCCAACACTGTATATTGTTGCTAATGTTCCTACAAAAACCTCCCGTGCAGCAAAAGAACTAATCAATGCAATTCCGATTTTCCAATCAAAACCAAGAGGTGCAATGGCAGGTTCTATTGATTTTCCTAAAATCCCAATGAAGGAATGTTCTAATTTATAGGAAGCAATTTCATTTTCTAATTCTTCGGGAGACAGCAATTGACTTTTCGGTTGACTCTTTACTATTGCTTCTGCCTCATTGAAATTTTCTCCAGGGCCAAAGGAAGCCATAAGCCATAAGAGGATCGAAATAGCCAGGATAACCCGTCCAGCTTCAACCACAAACGACTTTGTTTTTTCAAAAACGGTAATCGCAACATTCTTTATCAGTGGTAGTTTATAGTTGGGCATTTCAATTACAAAATACGTTTTGGATTGAATTTTTAAAATCTTATTCAACAAGGCTGCAGACAATAGAGCCATCACAAAGCCGAGTAAATAAAGACCCATAAGGGTAAGTCCTTGATAACCCATTCCCAAAAATGTGCCTTCTGGGATTACCAAAGAAATTAGAATTAGGTATACTGGCAAACGGGCTGAACAGGTAGTAAAAGGTGTTACTAGAATCGTAATGAGACGCTCTTTCCAGTTTTCAATATTTCGAGTTGCCATAACAGCTGGAATTGCACATGCGGTTCCTGAAATTAATGGAATCACACTTTTTCCACTCAGGCCATATTTTCGCAATCCGCGATCCATTAAAAAAACCACTCGGCTCATATACCCTGTTTCTTCTAGCACGGCTATAAAAAGAAACAGAAAGGCTATTTGAGGAATGAAAATAACAATTCCGCCAAGTCCTGAAATAATCCCTTCGGCCAGTAAATTTGTAAAAAGACCAGGGGGTAATGTCCGTTTGGTATACTCGCTTAGGTTGGTAAAACTTTCATCGATAAAATCCATCGGGATACTACTCCAGTCGAAAATGACTTGAAAGATGGTCAACAAGATCATAAAGAAAATAATGTAGCCCCAAAAACGGTGAATAAGAACCCGATCCAACTTGGAACGATAATCTGTTGCTTTGGACTGGTCTACCGCATAGGTTTCTTTTAGTGATTGATTGATATACTGGTACCGCTTAATGGTTTCTTTTTGCTGCAGGCGTTTCAGATGAGAATCTGATTGTGTTTTATAGTCGGTTGCATCTTCAACTTTTTTACGTTCTACTTTAGCAAAATTTACATCTTGAGTAATTACCAGCCATAACTTGTAAAGCGATTGATCGGGAAATACTTTTTCAAGGTTTCCGAAATAAGCTTCATCTATGAGACGAATGTCTGTACAGTTTTCTTTCGATAGCGATCTATAATCGAGCAAGCAGGTTTTGAGATAATCAATTCCTTTATTTTCTCGGGTACTGATGAGCGCAATTTTAGTTTTTAGTTTCTCTTCGAGTAAAGGAATATCTAATGAAATTCCTTTACTCGACATGCGGTCCGACATATTGATCACCAAAAGGGTCGGGATCTCAAGATCTTTTATTTGGGTAAAAAGAAGTAAGTTTCTTTTAAGGTTTTCTATATCCGAAATGACAACCGCTACATCCGGATAGTCTTTGTCGTTTTTATTGAGTAACAATTCGATAACCACACTTTCATCCATCGAAGATGCGTTGAGGCTATACGTCCCAGGCAGATCGATAATGTGTGCTTTAGTGGTATGGTTTAGACGGCAAACGCCTTGTTTTTTTTCAACTGTAATCCCAGGATAGTTACCCACTTTTTGGTTGAGACCGGTAATGGCATTAAAGACAGAAGTCTTCCCTGTATTGGGATTTCCGATCAATGCTACATTAATGGTCTTGCTCATCTAGATCAATTCTATGGTTATGTTTTTAGCCGTTTCCGTTCTAATTGCTAAATGGCAGCCATCAATCACAAGGTACATCGGATCTTTGAGCGGAGCGTGTTGTTCTAAATGCACTTCATTTCCAGGTAAACATCCCATTTCAATCAGTTTGAGCGGCAACAAATCGGTATCGATTGATACAATTCGTCCACGTTGATTTTTTTCGATGAGATCTAAAGTGATCATTATTTAGAATGATTTTAAAGAAGCAAAAGTACTTAAAAAAAGAACGGGAAGCCAAAAAGAGGAGCAGTTAATTTGAGTCGATCGGATACTCTTTTTGAAGTACTTGAATATCGTCCCAAAGGGTTTCCATTGCTTCCTTATCTGTTCCGTCATAATATCCTCGGATTCGGCGATCTGGATCTACAAGAACAAAGTTTTCGGTATGAATCATATCAAAAGGGCCGCCATCACCATCGTCTTTTACAACAAAATAAGACTTCCGAGCTAGCGTATAAATTTCTTTTTTATCACCAGTAAGTAAATTCCAACGTGCATCCAACACTCCTTTTTCTAGAGCATATTTTTTGAGTTGCGCTACCGAGTCAATTTGCGGGGTTACACTAAAAGAAAGCAATTTAATTTGAGCTTGATCTTTTATTTTTTCTTGAAGTTCTACCATATTATCTGTCATAATTGGGCAGATGGATGGGCAGGTTGTAAAGAAGAAATCGACCACAGCAATCTTATCTTGATAATCTTTTTGAGTTATTGTTTTTCCGTTTTGATTGGTCAAGCTGAAGTCAGAAACGCGATGGCTTTTTTTGATGTGTTGCAATGTGCTGTCTACTAATTCGAAACTGAGTTGAGCCGGCTGGTATATTGGAAGTATACGAACAGGTTTAAGAGCATCATAAAATAAAATCAAAATGCAAATGGAGATCAGCCCAAACACGCTTAAAAAAGTTTTATAGGTTTTAAAAAATGCTTTCATAGTTCAAATTCGAAACAAAGGTACTGTCTTTTTTTATGTTAAGAGAAATTAAAATCCTTTTGGATGGCGGGTTAGCTCACGGAAATTAGTATTTTTGACACTTACTTTTAAAATCGCTCATGAGCCCAATTATCATAAAAGGAATTCAATTACTCCTCAGCTTGTCGCTGTTGGTTGTCCTCCACGAATTAGGACATTTTATCCCCGCTAAATTATTCAAAACACGTGTAGAGAAATTCTATCTGTTTTTTGATGTCAAGTTTGCATTGTTCAAAAAGAAAATCGGTGGAACAGAATACGGAATTGGATGGCTTCCTTTGGGGGGCTATGTTAAGATTTCGGGAATGATCGACGAAAGTATGGATACGGAGCAAATGAGTCTTCCGCCCGAGCCTTGGGAATTTCGCTCAAAACCGGCTTGGCAACGACTCATTATTATGTTGGGTGGTGTTATTGTAAATCTGATTTTAGGTTTCTTTATCTATATGATGATTCACCTAGTTTGGGGAAAAGACACCCTTACTTCAGAAGCTGTTCCCAACGGAATGGATGTTTCCGTACTGGCTGAATCTGTTGGTTTTCAAGATGGAGATCGTATCTTAAAAGTTGACGGAGAAGTACTCGATAACGTTTATAACCTGAATAAATACTTATTTTTAAGATCGGTAAGCGAAGTTGAAGTTCAGCATCCTAGTGGCGTAAAAGAAACCCTTCAGATTCCAGAAGATTTCGGATTGCAAATGTTCGAAAGCGGAGACATGAGACCCGTTACCTTATTGCTCCCTGCTGCAATAGAAGTTCAACCAAACAGCCCTGCAGCTGCAGCAGGCTTATTGACAGAAGACATTATACTAAGTGCCAATGGGGTTGCTATAAACAACTATTCGTTTCTAACAGACTACCTAAAAAAAGAGCAATACGATACGCTTCATATTGAATTGAAAAGAGGTAATGATCAAATCATCACAAAAACTGTTTTGCCTCGTGAAGACGGAACCATTGGAATTGGGTTTTATTCCAATTCAATTGAGTATACGCATGTTGATTTAAATTTATCAGAAAGCATATCTGCAGGTTTCACCTATGGGTATTGGACGTTACACGACTACGCCGCTCAATTCAAATACGTATTTACCAAAAAAGGCGCGAGCAAAGTAGGGGGTTTTGCAGCCATCGGAAGTCTTTTCCCTCCGGAATGGGACTGGTTAGGCTTTTGGTCTAGCACAGCCCTTCTTTCAATCATTTTAGCCTTTATGAACATCCTCCCTATCCCAGCTTTAGATGGTGGGCATGTGATGTTCTTACTTTATGAAATGATCAGCGGTAGAAAGCCAAACGATCGGTTTATGGAATACGCTCAAATGTTTGGGTTCTTCTTATTATTAGCTGTTTTATTGTTTGCCAATGGTAATGATGTTTATCGGGCAATCTTCGGATAACCCGAATCAGATGATGTTTGTCGGGTTTTCTATGAAAATTATCCTTAAAAGCGAAACTTCTTTTTATATTTGATCCTATATTTAAAATACACACTCATGAAAAAGTTAATATCCTTAGTAATAATTAGTTTTTTTGCCGTTCAGTTTTCACAAACTTCTGCACAAGAAACTAAAGTAACTATAGAAGACTTTATTGCAGAACACAGCGGTTTTGAAATTAACCCTGATGGAGAAATTAAGCCAATCAATAATCGTGAAATCAATAAAAAGATCCGATTTTTTGTTGAAGAAAAATACCTCAACGTAGAGTTTACACGTAATGTGATCTGGGATTCTTACGAAACTTTTTTAAGTCCTTACGATATTCACCACATGCACACCTTTATTGTTCAGGTCAAAGTAGAAGGTATTGATCGCCTTAAATACCTTGAAATTTCTTACAATCCAAAGACTCTAAAAGTAACTAGTGACTTTGAATGGAATGAAGAAGAAGGCGAATTTGTTAAGAGTGAAGTAGATAAAGAAGTAGAAGCAATTAATTCATAAAAAAATATTCATTCAGCTTGGGAATATTTTTAAATTAATATATATTTGCCAACTGAATGAAACATTCCTCCTTAGCTCAGTTGGTTAGAGCATCTGACTGTTAATCAGAGGGTCCTTAGTTCGAGCCTAAGAGGAGGAGCAAGTTATAAAGCACGTACAGCAATGTAGGTGCTTTTTTTATGCAATACATTGGGCGAGAAGTTTATCCCGAACTCGATTCGGGAAGCCTAAGAGGAGGAGCAACTCATAATGATAAAACCGTTATACTATTGTAGTATAGCGGTTTTTTTACTTTAAAATT